>JAJFUL010000059.1 GCA_021372425.1 Spirochaetaceae bacterium | reverse complement strand
CTCTCACCCACTCTGGGGTACCGAGGCTTGGCTCTCATCTTCCTCGCAGTGATTCTGGTTCTTTCGACGATAACAAAGCCGGCGCCGGTAGCCCTGTTGACGCTTCTGAGCGCTTTGGCCCTCGATTACTTTTTTATACCTCCTTTTTATACATTCTCGATCGGCAGGGCAGAAGACTGGATTTTGTTTGGCGTGTACTTCCTCGTTGCATTCGTGACAAGTTCTCTGGTCTCACGCGTGCGTTCGCGGGAACGCCTTCTAAACGTGCGGGAAAAAGAAGCGGCTTTTCTTGCGGATGTCTCGAGAACCATTCCGGCAGCTCATACCGAGCAAGAGGCGGCGGCAATAGCTATAGGTATCATAGAAAAATATTTCGAAACCAATGCGTTCGTTTTGGCTGACAAAGGAGAAGGCCGGCTTGCCCGTTCGCCTTTATATCCAACTTCATATGAGCTGAGTGACAGAGAATTCGAGGCGGCGTGCTACGCCTATGTCGAACAGACCATCTGCGGCGCAGGCACAGATACGCTTCCCTTCGCCGCTTATCGTTATATACCCATTTTTGCGGGAGAAATTTCGCTGGGCGTGATGGGAGTACCGATTCAGAAAAATAACGTATGGACACAGGCGGATGACAATCTCCTGCTGTCGCTTGGGCGCACACTCACGCTCATGGTCGAGCGGCAACGTTCCGAAACCAGGCAACATGAAATTTCCCTGAAACTTGAATCCGAAAGACTTGCCAATATACTCCTCGATTCAGTGTCGCACGAACTCCGAACTCCGCTCACGGCTATCACTGGCTCCTTGAGCGCGCTCAGCAACGACAGTATCGCCCAACGTCAGGAGGCACGGCAGGCTCTTGTTGCCAACGCGCTCGATCAGGCTGACGCGTTGGACGATGTTGTCGAAGATCTTTTGTCACTGAGCCGCATCGAATCGGGGATGGTACGCCTCAAGCGGGAAGAAGTTGATCTGCCCGATTTGGCCAGCGCAGCGATCAAGCGCGCAGGCGCCGAGCTTAAGGCGCGACAAGTAAAAACGGAGATAGCGGAGGGAAGTGTGCCAGTCCTGGTCGACGAAACTCTCGTAATACGTCTTGCGGCCAACTTACTTCGTAATGCGGCTCGTTATTCTCCGGAGCATAGCGAGATAACTCTTGCGCTCAACCCTGGTGCCACAGCCCTCCAGTTACTGGTCAGGGACTGCGGGTCGGGGCTGCCCGAAGATGAGCTTGCCACTATCTTCGACAAATTTTCGCGAGGCCGCAACGCAAAAGGAAAAGGCCTTGGTCTTGGTCTTGCGATCTGCCGCGGAATAGCGGAAGCGCACGGCGGCAGCATTTCGGCCAGGAATGTCCCGGGTGGAGGTCTCGAAGTGGAGGCAATCCTCCCATATGGTACAGAAGGATCGCCATGAAACGAATACTTGTCATCGATGATGAAGCATCGATAAGGCGACTCCTGGAGATTTCGCTTAGCAGTATCGGCTGGGAAGTCTTTCAGGCTTCATCCGGTTTCGAAGGTCTGGAGGCGGTTCGGGGCTACAAACCAGATGTTGTGCTTCTGGATTTGAATCTCCCGGACATGAAAGGATCCGAGATGCTCTATCGCCTGCGCTCCTGGAGCAGCGTCCCGGTTATCGTTGTCTCCGTCCGTGATTCGGAAAGCGATATTGTGCAGCTCCTCAAGGCTGGAGCCGATGATTATGTAGTAAAACCTTTCTATACAAACGAATTGATAGCGAGAATTGAAGCTGTTCAGAGAAGACGGATAACGACAGCCGACGTGGTTTTTAGATCCTGGAAACTCACTGTCGATCTTTCGAGCCGGAAAGTGCTAGTGCGTGATGAAGTAATTCACCTGACACCCACCGAATATGCGGTACTCGCCCTGCTCGTCCAATATGCTGGTCGGATTGTTATCCGCGAGTTCATTCTCAAAGAGATTTGGGGCCCCGCCGGCCCCAGCGAAGAAGGGAATCTACGTTTTTATATAAACTCCCTCCGCAAAAAAATCGAAGATGATCCATCAAATCCGATACTTATCACGACCGAGACAGGCGTTGGCTATAGACTGGAGACTCTCCCGCCGACAAATAAATGATGTCGTATCGCTACCCGGAATCTGCAGGGATCATTCGTATTCCGTGTGATCAAGCTCAAGAAAATGTCCGAACCGTTCCTTTTTTGTTTCCAGATAGGCCCTGTCGTGCTCCTGTGCGGGAAGTTCATGCTGTATGCGCTCCTTGACGACCACGCCCTCTTGTTGCAGAGCAGCGACCTTGTCGGGATTGTTCGTCATGAGCCGAACGCTCCGTATGCCTAATTTTTTCAGCATGGCGGCAGGGATTGCGTAATCGCGTTCATCTGCCCTAAAACCAAGCGCCACATTCGCGTCATACGTGTCATACCCCGAATCCTGGAGTGCATACGCCCTGAGCTTATTGACCAGGCCGATACCTCTGCCCTCGGCCTGATGGTACAGCACGGCACCGCGCCCCTCCGCCTCGATTCGCTCCAGGGCATGGTGCAACTGTGGACCGCAATCACAGCGCAAGGAACCAAGTGCGTCGCCAGTCAGGCAGGCCGAATGAATCCGGAGGAAGAAATTCTCGCCATCGCCAATATCCCCTTTCACTACCATGATGTGGTCCTTGCCATCCTTGTTGTTGACAAAGCCGACGATGGAAAATTGACCATATTGAGTGGGAAAATCAGCGACCGAGGCCACCATGACGCACAGTTTTTCCTGGCAGGCGGCGCAATCCAATTCCCCCGGACAATGCCGCAAAAAATCGACATCCTGTCTGATTATTTCCTCGACCGTAGGGATGATCATTGAATGGTCTCCACGCGGATCATGTTGGTGGTCCCCTGCTGGGCCAGCGGAAGGCCGGCCACGATGACAACCTTGTCTC
>JAJFUL010000035.1 GCA_021372425.1 Spirochaetaceae bacterium | reverse complement strand
CGCAGCTGATGTACCAGGACGCGCAGGGGCTGCGCATCACCGTCTATCTGCGCAAGCCCGACGCGCCCACCGACGCCGCCTTCCGCTACGAGCGCCAGGGCGACGTGGGCGTGTTCTACTGGGTCGAAGCGGGCGCCGGCTATGCGGTTGGCATAGCGGCCGATCGTAGCGCCCAAATAGGGCTCGTTGTGCATGTAACCCTCGAGGCCGGAAAAGCCGAGCAAAAGATCGTCCCTGCGCTTGTGGCCTGCGGCGGACGGCGCAATGAATGAAAGCCAGTTTGCACCATAGCTGGAGACTGTCGCTTCGAAAGCCCCCGCCGAAAGGCAATAAATCGAGACATCCTGACCGTCCGAGAGAGTTCCGAAATGTTTCTTCGTTAGTGCCATGCCATCAGACCTTGTAATAGATGCGATAAAATGCCTCGAACCAGGCATACGGTATTACCCGTTTCAAGAAAGCGGCAAAGCGCTGAAAACCAGGGCCTACCGTCCTTCGGGCAGGAAGCGAGTTCCTCCGCAAAAGTTTGGCGATGCCCTCGGCAGCCTTGGAGGGATCGCAGCCGTTCTGCTCGTCATGTTCCTGTATGCCGATCACCCTTCGGAAAGTCTCCGAATAAGCGGTATCAGACAACTCTGCCTTAGCCCTGGAACCGGTGAATCCTGTCTTGAAATCGCCGGGTTCCACGATGCAGACACTGATCCCGTATTTTCTGACCTCATGCCTAAGCGACTCGACAAAACCTTCCAGCGCAAATTTGCTGGACGAATAGAACGCCTGAAAGGGCATCCCAATCCGTCCGGCTATCGAACCTATGATGATGATTCTGCCTGAGTGTTGCACTCTCATGCAGGGGAGGCATGCTTTGACTGTCCTTACTGCTCCGAGGAAGTTGACATCCATCTGCCTTTCGATTTCCGGCATACTCGAGTCTTCGACAGCTCCTGCTATCCCCATCCCGGCGCAGGCCACAAGGATATCGATCCGTCCTGTCTCTGCAATGATCGAGCTGACTGCGGCATCGACAGATGCTGCGTTCTGCACGTCCATGGCAAGATATCTGACGCCTTGTGCAACATTTTGTCTTTCCTGATTCACATGGCGGGCCGCCCCGTAGACTTCGTAACCTTCCCGAACAAGCCGCTCCGCTGTTGCTCGGCCGATGCCGCTTGTGGCGCCGGTCACGAAGGCAATCCTTTTCCCTTTCTGTTCAGCCTGTTTCATTGCTCCCTCCGGGCTTTGAAAGCCTCCACGATGATGCGCGCAATCTCGGGGGCATCCCATAATTCGGTGTCGATGACCAGGTTTGCGCTCGAAATGTCATCAGTGTCTATTCCATAGGTGTCCAGATACCGCTGATGGTCCTTCATGTCGCGTTCGCGCGTGAATTTCGAGATGGAATCGCGGTCTCCCCCTTCCCTGGCATAGATCCGCTCCACCCTAGTCTCGTGGCTGGCCTTGAGGTAGATCTTCAGCGTCGCCTCAGGCAGAAGCCAGAGAGCGAGCCGCGATCCGATGACGCAGTCTCCAAGCCTTGCGAGCTCCACCTGCTTGGTATCGATTATCCGGTCCCAGGACGAATCGTTTTCTGCCAGGGAGAGGATATCGGCCAAGGCCATGTTCTTTTCCGCAGCAAGCGAGCGGAATGTATAGTTGACGAGATGCCAGCCGAGTATGTTGCTGACCAGTTTCGATACCGTTGTATTGCCGCAGCCTGATCTCCCGGAAATCGCAATGATGGTGGCTCCCATTCATTCACTCCACATTTCGCAGCTGCTCGCGGATATTTTCAAGTGCATCTTTCATTTCTACAACAGTATGCGCCACTTCGACAAGCATGTTTTTCGAACCGATCGTATTGACTTCGCGATTCATCTCCTGGCAGAGAAAATCCAGCTTCTTGGCCGGGCTCCTTTCGCGGGACATCGCACGGAATGCATCCAAGTGCGCCGCAAGCCGGGATACTTCCTCATTGATGCCGAAATGCATGAGCTGAACCGCCACTTCCTGAAGGAAGCGCTGTTCGTCGTAGCCGTTGACCAGCATCTCATCGAAACGAGCTTTGAGCTGGCTCTTTATGGTCGATTCGATGACCGGCAGGTTTGCCTTCACCTTTTCAAGCCCTGATTCCAGTCTGGCAAGCTCACCGAAAATATTCCTCTCGGTGGCTTCTCCCTCCCTGGACCTTACTGCCTCGTATTCCTCGAAGATTTCCTGCACAAGCGGCTGCAGGGCTGGCCAGAGTGCTTCTGTATCCATTTCCTTCTCGGAACGCAGCACGCCTTCCATGGAAGCAACGAGTTCCAGCGTCGGTTTCTGCTCAATACCACATTCCCTGCCAATGAGACTGAGCGCAGCATAGACAGTTTTTGCTGCTTCGGTATCGGGCTTTACGCTGATGGGGAATTCAAATTTCCGCAGGTGGATGGAAAACTCCACTTTCCCGCGGACCAACCTTTCGGATAGGAATTGCCGGATGGCCGCCTCGAGCACTGAAAGTTGGGGGGGCAACGTGATGGAGACATCAAGGTAACGATTATTGTAGGACTTGAGCTGGATGCTCCCAGCCATCTTTTCGCTCTCGAATTCTTTCTGCGCAAATCCGGTCATGCTTTTGAACATGGATGTCATCCTTTCATTTTTTCCTTTTCAAGCATCGCCAGCAGCGATTTCCCGATCTTCCAGTTGTCGCCTGCTCCCATGGTGATGAAAAGATCGCCTTCCCGGAGTTGCGGGAAGATCAGTTCAGGCGCCTCATCTATCGACTCTGTATAAATCAGAAACCTGTCCGGATACCGCGCAGGCAGTTGTCCAGGCACTCCTTCGTCAGCGCTGTGAGTCAAGTCGGTCATCGCGGGATTCAATGCCTTTGTCTTTTCGAAAAGAGAGCGCCCATTGACTCCTTCGATCGGCTTTTCCCTTGCAGAGGGATATATGCCATGCAGGATTACGCAATCCGCCTGACTGAAGCTTTCCGAGAATTCATCGAGGAGGGCCTTTGTCCTGGAATACGTATGCGACATGAAATCGACTATCAGCCTCCGGCTTGGCCAAAAGGACTTGAGTCCCTCGATCGTATCGCGGATGGCAGTTGGATGATGGGCGTAATCGTCCATGATGAGGACACCACCTGCCGAACCGACTATTTCGCTTCGCCGTTTTGATCCGCGAAAATCCCCAAGTGCCTTGGCGATGGTCGCCCATTCACTTTGGGAAAGGCTTTGGCCTTTGTGGGAATCCTGCGTGATAGTGACAGCAAGGGAGATCGCTCCGGCCGCATCGAGGACCAGATGTTTTCCCGGCACCCCCAACGAGAATTCCTGCAGGGAAGCGTCCAGAGAAAATTCCGACCGGCCTTCCCTGACGCGAAGCTCACGGATGCGAAAAGGCCCTGATGCCGCAAAGCCGTAAGGAATAAGGATTATATCGGGGCGCTTGGCGAGCGCTGCCATGGCCACCTGTGTTGCTCCGGCATCATCGGCACAATAGATGAGCCGCCCTGCCTCGGGCAGCGATTCGACATATTCGATGAAAGCTCCCCTGATCGATTCATAGGTCGGATAGTAGTCCTGGTGATCGCTTTCCACGCTCGTGAGCAGGATTCGCCTTGGTGCGAAGTTGAGGAAATGGCGCTTGTATTCGCAAGTCTCCGCAACGAAAAACCTGTTCCCTCCGATGTAGGTGCAGCGGTCTCCAAATGAGGACACTGCTGATCCTGCCAGGATCGTCGCCGGGCACTTCAAGGCTTCAAGTATACTTCCTGTCATCGCTGTCGTCGTGGTCTTGCCATGAACCCCGGCAATTCCAGACGAATCCGAGCGGCGTGAAAGCTGGCCGAGGGCCTGTGGATAACTGAAAAGCGGGATTCCCCGTTTTTCGGCTTCCAGCAATTCAGGGTTGACTGCCGGGTCATAGGCAGCGGAATAGATGACAAGCTGGACATCGTCGCCCACATGGGCACTGTCGAATGATTCAAAGGGCACAAGGCCGATCGACCGGAGGACCTCATCGGTATAAAAATGATCAGGCACGTCGCTTCCTGAGAGAATCGCCCCTTCTGAAACGAAGATCTCTGCAAGCGCAGCCATGCCTGTTCCCTTGGCTCCAACGAAATGGGCGTGTATTCCTTTGAGGGAAGCAGGAAAGCTGTGGTCTGGCATGACTCAATTGTAGGTGAAAATGGCCATGGTGGACAAGCTCTATCGTGTCGTATAGTGTCCGGTCAGCTATAAGACCAGATGAAAAGAAAGTGAGAGATTCCTCGTCGCATCAGGCGGAATCTCCAGATCCCAGCCGAACAGCATGCTCGTTCCCTGGTAGAATGTCTCCCCGCAGCCAGGTTCGACAGGGCTTCCAGTCATGTGGGTATCACGGAGTCTGCCCAGATCCTGACTGCTGAAAGGATCCATGTGCTGATCCACCTGCAGG
>JAJFUL010000026.1 GCA_021372425.1 Spirochaetaceae bacterium | reverse complement strand
CTGGCAGCACAAGCAGCAAGGCCAAGGCTTCGACGGCAGCGTATGTGGCAAGGTCTGCGGCCGCGAGGGCCGGCGAGCGCCGTAGCCTCGATGCCGATGGTTCTGATAATACGGCAGGTGCGGCTGTGCGGCTTTACGTCGCTCACCCCGAACTTGGTCGCCTGCAGGAATCATGGCCCGAAGGCAGGGCTTCCGGCCGGAGCCGCCAGAAACCGGGCAAGATGTATGACCAGAATGCCCAGGCCATCGACAGGACGCTTTCGGACCGCAGGAAGGCCGAAAAGGCCGCCGCAGTATCGAAACCGCGAGGCCAGGCCACCAAACTCATTCTGGCACTCGGTATCATCGTTGTTCTTGGGATCGGCCTCTATTTCGCCATTCCCGAAGTCACCCGGATTCAGAAGGTGACGGTAAACGGAAGGGCCGGGATGTCGGAGCAAGAAATCGTCGATGCACTCCAGCTTACCGCTGAGGTGAATCTCGTCAATGCCGACCTGCCGGCCATGGAAAGCCGAATTCTGTCGAATCCGAAGGCAGCCAGTGTTCATATCAGCCGGGGCTTCCCGGACAGGCTCGTAATCGACCTGACGGAGCGGAAGCCGGTGGCCTGCGTTCTCGTTTCGGATGCAGCCGGCACCAGACCCATCGCCATAGATGTGGAAGGCGTTGCTTTCGCGGCGATGGACGAGATGAGTGGCGCCAGAAAGGTCCCGATCCTCTCGGGGATACGTTTCGAGAACTTCAGGCCAGGTCAGCGGCTCCCCTCTTTCCTGCAGCCGCTGCTTTCCGACATCGCCGTCCTGCTCGAGGAAAATCCATCGGTGCTCGATGCATTTTCGGAAATAAAGGTCGAGAAGATCGCCGATTCGGATGCGGAGCTCGTGCTCTATCCCAACGGGAAAAATGTGCCGGTCCGCATGCCGCTCCGGCTCACAAAGACAAATCTTGGGTCCGCGCTGCTCGTCCTCGATATCCTTTCGGGCAGGCCGGATGCGGACATGATCCAGGAACTGGATTTTCGTTCAGGGACTATTGTGTACAGAACGAAGGAGGCACAACCTGGCTGACAATCTGATCGTCGGACTCGATATCGGCACAACATCGACTCGGGCCGTTGTCGGAGATTTCAATGAAGATGACCAACTCGAAATCATAGGCTATGGTGTTGCCCCATCCACAGGGTTAAGGCGCGGCGTCGTCCTCAATATTGAAGCGACCCTGTCCTCGGTGACTTCTGCCATAGAATCGGCCGAACTTATGTCGGGACGCGAAATCCACAGCTGCGTTCTCGGCATTTCAGGCGCCAACGTGGACAGCCTGAATTCCAAAGGCGTCGTCGCTGTCGCGGGCAAAGGACGCGAGATCACATCGGAGGATATAGCCCGGGTTCACGAAGCTGCCCAGGCAGTGTCCATCCCCATGGACAGGGAAATCCTGCATGTAATCCCGCAGGCCTACATTGTGGACTCGCAGCGCGGGATCAAGGACCCCATGCACATGATGGGTGTTCGGCTGGAATCGGAAGTGCACATCATAACAAGTTCGGTCACCACCACACAGAACCTGCTGAAATGCGTAAACCGGGCTGGCTACCGGCCTGAACGCCAGATTCTCGGCAGCCTGGCCGCCGCGCGAACTGTCCTCTCCGATGAGGAAAAAGACCTTGGCTGCCTTCTTATGGATATCGGTGGAGGGACGACGGACTTGATGGTTTTCAGGGAAGGCGCCCCCTGGTACACGGCGGCGATCCCTGCAGGCGGCATGCAGGTCACCAACGACATCTCGATCATGCTGAGTGTCCTGATGGACAATGCCGAGCGGCTGAAACGCGAGGCAGCCTCCTGCTGGACAGCATCAATCGACCCGGATGAGCTGATCGCAGTGCCGGGAATCGGTGGAAGGGAGCCGACCGAGATTCCACGGCGCAAACTCTGCTCGATCGTGCAGCCGAGGATGGAAGAAATCCTTCTCATGTCGAAGGAGAAGCTCGAGAAGGCGGGATTCCTCAAGGAAATCAAGGCAGGCATCATCCTGACCGGCGCTGCGGCCCAGATGGCCGGCCTCGTGGAACTGGTCGAATCCATATTCGAAGTCTCTGCGCACGTGGGAATACCTGGCGCCATCGGTGGCCTTGGCGACGAATACCGCAATCCGGGGTTCGCCACGGCGATCGGCCTTGTTCTTCTCGAAGCCGACGAAATTGGCCCTGTCGAACCCACGCGGAATTCGGGCGGCGCAAGGAAAGAGAAGAAGCATGGTTCCTCGCTTGGAAACCTGGTTTCCTGGCTTAAGGATAAATTCGTTTGAGAAACCCGGCCGCGACACCAACAGCGCTGGCCTAAAAAAAGAATACAGAAGGGGAGGATATATGGCTATTGAAATCGTAGAAGATGCTGGAACAGTTAACCCGACGGTCATCAAGGTTATCGGCACTGGCGGTGGCGGATCGAACGCGGTCAACCGGATGATAGAGAGCGGGGTGAAGAATGTGCAGTTTATTGCGGTCAATACCGACCTCCAGGATCTGGGGAGGTCCAAGGCGGAGATCAAGCTCGGCATCGGAAGCAAGCTGACCAAGGGGCTCGGCGCCGGCGGAAAGCCGGAAATCGGCGAGAAAGCGGCGCTCGAGGATCGCGAGTCTATCGAACAGGCCCTGAAGGGCGCTGATATGGTGTTCGTGACTTCAGGTCTCGGCGGAGGTACCGGCACCGGTTCGGCCCCGATCATTGCCCAGACCGCGCGCGACCTTGGGGCACTGACAGTCGCCGTCGTCACCAAGCCCTTCAATTTTGAGGGGAAAGTCATCAACCGCATCGCGGATGAAGGTCTCGAAAAACTGCGCCAGGCTGTGGATACGGTCATTGTCATCCCGAACCAGAATCTTCTCAGTATCGTTGACAAGCGCACGCCGATCAGGCAGGCCTTCCTCCTCGCGGACGATGTTCTCAGGCAGGGCGTACAGGGCATTTCCGATTTGATTACACTTGCCGGCGACATCAATATCGATTTCGCGGATGTGCGCACGGTCATGGAAGGGCAAGGTGACGCAATTATGGGCATCGGAATAGGTTCTGGCGAGAACAGAGCTATCGATGCCGCCACCAGGGCTGTCAACAATCCTCTCCTCGAGGATTCGCGCATCGAGGGCGCCCGCAATGTGTTGGTGAATGTCTCAGGCGGCGAAGATTTCTCCCTCATCGAGTACCAGGAGGTCGTCGATCTCATCACCGAGAAGGCATCGGAAGAAGCTCATATCATCACCGGTTTCGTGACGGATTCCAAACTGGACGATGAGGTGCGCGTCACACTCATCGCGACAGGTTTCGGTCCCGAGCGGGCAAAACCGGCTCAAAGTGAGACCTCGGCAGTGCAGGGCGTCGTGAAGGGCAAAACCGAAATCAGGCGTCCCTCATCCGATTACGTCTCTCCCGAGGAATATGAAAAATTGACCAAGACAGTCCAGAGCTCGGGTAAGGACTTCAGCTTCGACAATTCGCCTGAGGGGGACGAACTCGACATTCCTACGATCCTCCGCGAAAAGAGGTTTGGAGCCGACAGGGCAGAAAAAGCCGAGAGGATGGGGGTAAAGGCGTGAGTCAGCTTTCGGAGCGTTTCGCGGCATATCTCCTGATTGTCCGCAAACGTTCGCCGCTTACGGTGGAAGCCTACCAGCATGAGGTTAGCCAGCTGGAGAATTTTCTCACCACACAGGGCAAGGACCCCGTAAGCGC
>JAJFUL010000345.1 GCA_021372425.1 Spirochaetaceae bacterium | reverse complement strand
CCCGCGACCGTAACCGCGAGTTCGATATAATCACGATGCGGATTGCTCGCTGATGTATTCTTCCCACATTGGAGTTCATTGATCCGAAGAATCGCAGGAGTCTCGTTGTAGCCTGCAAAAGAAAAGAGAAATCTTGTGACGGTCCCTGCAAGGTCCTGTGCCTCCCCGGACAGCGTGCAATCCACTCCCGGCTTGACAGCAGGCGAGAGCGACACTTCAATCACGCTTCCAGCGGCAGAGGCTTCGGGTATAGTAGGTTCAGGCTGGAAGCGGTAGGTGTCCCGGACCGCCGTGACATCCTCGTCGAAGCATATTTCGAAAGCCCTGGGCCCTTTCTGGCTCGCACCGATAATGCTGGGTGGCTGGATGTCCCCGACGGGCGCGATTACATTGCCGGACTGCGGAGTGCAGGCGCACAGCACAAATATCAAGATGCAAAGCCATCTCCCCAAGACTCTCGGCCCAGGCCTGCAGTCTTCACGCTGCCTGATTTTCCGGAAGCAGATAAATTCCATGACAAGCTCCCATAGAAATTACAAAGGTTCAATGACAAATACGCATGGAAATGGCCGCGTGATTTAAAATCCCGGAATTTCAGACACCGTAGGGATCTCCGCCAGAAATCCCTCCTTGATCGTTATGTCCGGCGGAGAGTAGGATTACAGCATGAATATCGTGATAGCCAATGATCATGGAGCCGTTGAGCTCAAGAAGCGCCTTGCAGCCTGGCTTGAAGGTCAGGGTCACCGTGTGAGGAACCTCGGCGTTGATACGGAAGAACGGGTCGATTACCCCGATATGGCTGAGCAGGCCGTTAAGGAATTCAGGAAAGGCGGCTACGATCTCGGGATCGTGCTGTGCGGAACCGGCATAGGCGTTTCAATTGCGGCCAACAAGCACAAGGGAATACGCTGTGCCCTCATACATGACGAATTCACGGCGCGCATGGCAAAGGAACATAATAACGCCAATTTCATCGCCATGGGCGGACGTGTGGAATACCAGACCCCGCCCGAGAAAATCCTGGAAGCCTTTCTGAATTCCGAATTCCAGGGTGGGCGGCACAGCCAGCGCGTCGCCAAGCTCGATGCGCTGATGTAGACATCGATTCGCTCATGCAAAAATCACTTCAGGCGAGCTTGTAGCTTTCGCCTTTTTGCACGATCAGCGATTCCCGAGCTCCGGCTGCAAGCGTTTTCTCCTTCAGGGATTCAAGCGCGGAAGCTTCGCCATGGACCAAGAATATCTTCTTTAGCCGCTGCAGGTCGGTATGTCCGAGCCAAGCGATGGTTTCTCCATAATCCGCATGGGCCGAAAAGGCATCGATCTCCTCGATTTTAGCCTCTACATGGTAAAAATCACCAAGGATCCTTACTTCCTTCTGCCCCTCGCTCAACTTCCTGCCTAGCGTACCCTCGGCCATGTAGCCGACGATGAGGACTGTGTTGGCTTTGTTCCCGATATTGTGGGCGAGATGGTGCTGGATCCGGCCTGCCTCGCACATGCCATCGGCCGAGATGATTATCATCGGCTCCCTGGCGGAATTGAGGGCCTTGGATTCATCGACAGTCCTGGAAAACCTGAGAGACGCGAAACCGAAAGGATTTTCCGAGTGTTTCGTGAAAGCGTCGTTCGTCTCCTTGTCGTAGCATTCGGGATGAATGCGGAAAATCGCGGTCGCGTCGGTCGCCATCGGGGAATCGACCCAGATCGGCAGTATCGGTATCCGCTTGGCATCTCCAAGAAGGTGCAGGTAGAAGACCAGTTCCTGCGTGCGCTCGACCGCGAAAGCCGGGATGATCAGCTTACCGCCTGCTTCAGCAGTGCGCCGGACCGCGCCCGCAAGCCTTTCCACGGCATCTTCGGTCTCTTCGTGCAAACGGTCGCCATAGGTACTTTCCAGCACTAGATAATCGATGTCGGTCAGGAACTCCGGATCCCTGATTATTGGCTTGCCATTCCTTCCCAGGTCGCCAGTGAATCCCACAACGATCCTGTGCCCCTTCGAATCACTCAATGTCATCCTCACGAGCGCCGAACCGAGGATGTGTCCAGCATCGAGGAATTCGATGTCCACGCCCTTCGTCACGCTGATGCTGCGGTGGTAATTGATGGTGATAAACTGGTTCATGGCCTGTATGACGTCGAAGTCATCATAGAGCGGTTTCCAATCGAATTTTTCGTTTTTCCGTGCCGCCTGCTTGGCGAGATATTCAGCATCCCGGGCCTGGATGTGCGCCGAATCCATCATGACCAGGTTGGCAAGGTCGCGCGTCGCCGAGGTAGCGAATATATTACCCGAAAATCCTCTCTTGACGAGCAGTGGCAAAAGGCCACAGTGATCATAATGGGCGTGTGTCAGCACGACCGCCTCGATCGAATCGGCGGGAATCCCTTCCAGCAATTCGCGGTTCTTTGCATCGGCCGCCGCCCTTCTGCCCTGAAAAGCTCCGCAATCCACGAGGACGCGGACTCCATCGACTTCGACAAGATGCTTCGAGCCGGTCACTTCGCCGGCCGCACCAAATGACTGCAGCGTTATACTCATGGCGGCAGTATACCATGCATTTTGCCAAAAGAAGACTACTGACCCGGCAACAAGACAGCACACACATATCGCGAGAGTAAGCCCGCTACGACGGACTATTCTCGCGAAAAAACCACTATTAAGTTGCCGGGTCAGTAAGCCTGTACTTGCGGAACTCTCCCGTGATGGCTTATCATTCGGGGAGCATGGCCGAGGAAACGCTTACCCTTACCGTCCAGAAACTGGCAACAGGCGGTGATGGCATCGCTTTTTCCGATGGCCGCGTCATCTTCATACCGCTGACAATTCCAGGCGAGACTGTTGTCTGCCGAATCATCGCAGATTTTCACGATTACGCGAAAGCTGAACTACTCGAAGTTATCGAGCCTTCTCCTGCCCGCGTAACCCCGCCCTGCCCGATCTTCGGCCAATGTGGCGGCTGCAAGCTCCAGCACATTTCCATCGAAAGGCAGCGTGAACTCAAGGCCGAATCGGTGCGCGAAACCTTTACCCGCACCGCCAAATTCGACCCGGGGCCCATCCCGCTCAAGTCGGGCGCACCTTACGGCTACCGCAACAGGGCAGAATTACACTTCACGGGCGATCATGGAATCGGGTTCATGGTTGGCGAATCATCAGCGTCGGTACGGGCGAGAAACTGTCCCATCGTGGTGCAATCCATCGCTTCCTGGCTGCATGGGCAGAACAGGAAAGCCAAGCCTGAGCGCGAAATCCGCGCGGCATATGGCGACCGAGACCGCTTCACGATTTTCGGCCAGGATGAACGACTCTACATCGAAGGCAGGGATGCAACGGCTCGCGCGACAGTTGCAGGCCAGGAATACAGCTTCCCTGTAAAGCACTTCTTCCAGAGCAATATCGAAATGGCTTCGGCTCTCGTCGAGGATGTGGTCGAAGGCGTCTCGGGAGAACGGGCTGTGGACTTGTACTGCGGTTCAGGACTCTTCGCAAAACGACTCGCAGCCCTCTGCGGCGAAATTGCCTGCGTGGAAAGCGATGTGGCCGCACTCGAAGCCGCACGCAACAATGTGAAGGGCAGGAAGGTGTCATTCCATGCCAGAAATGCGGAAGAATGGGTCAGATCCGGCACTGCTGGCACAGCCGGCATCGCAGGCGGCTCGCCAATCGACTGGGTCACTGTCGATCCACCCCGGACAGGGCTCTCCGCCGAGCTGCGTGCCTGGCTTTCGCGGGCCGATATCGGAGCCATCAATTATGTATCCTGCGATCCTGTGACGCTGGCGCGCGACCTGCGCGAACTCAAGGACGCCGGTTGGCAGATCAAGTCGCTGTGTCTTTACGATTTCTACCCACAGACTGGACGGATCGAGGCATTTGCCCGGCTCGTATCTGGCGAAGAGCGGAGGAAAAAGCATGGAAAGGACTGGTCCCTTTAAAGGCCGCACGATTGCGGTGGTCAATGATTTGTCGCTCGACGAGCAGCATTATCTCTATGCAAAGGCCAGGGAGCTGAAGACACTGGCCAAATCGGGCGGTGACACGAGCGCTTTCAAGATCAACGACAGGGACTACCAGGCATACCTTATCTTCATGGAGGATTCGACGAGGACCCGGGAATCATTCCGAAATGCTGCCAAGTTCCTCGGCTGCAGGACCAACGTCTTCGATTCGGCGACCAGCAGTTTCAACAAGAACGAATCCATCACCGACGCCATCAAGATGCTCTACGGATACTCGGCAGATTCCTGCTTCATACTGAGGACGAAACTGGAAGGCGTGTGCCGCTGGCTGCAGACAGCCCTGGCTTCATACGCCGAGACATCGGGCCGGCCGAAACCCGGCTTCATCAACGCGGGCGATGGCAAGCATGAACACCCGACCCAGGAATTTCTCGACGAGTATTCCTTCCTCGAGCAGCTTGGGTGGGACGAAAGCAATATCCACATCGCCCTTTCGGGCGACCTCTACCATGGGCGGACAGTCCATTCGAAAGCCGATGGCCTGCGGATCTTCAGAAATGTCAAGGTGGACCTGGTCGCTCCCGAACTCCTGTCGATGCCGCCTTATTACATGCAGAAGATGGTGGACAATGGTTTCGAAGTCACCGCCTACGAATCCCTCGACGAGTACCTTGCATCAGGAAAAGTGGCGCCAATCTGGTACTTCACGAGGCTCCAGCTCGAGCGGATGGGTGAATCTGTGCTGGAAAAGGCGCCAAGCCTGCGGAAGAGCGTCACTTTCAGGAAGGACATGCTCGGTCTCGTACCGGAAGGGGCCCGGTTCTACCATCCCCTCCCCCGCGACAGGGTCAATCCGACCAATCCGACCTTCCTCGACAGCCTGCCCCTGAATGGCTGGGATGCCCAGTCCGAAAATGGCTACTGGACTCGGATCATCGAGATCGGCATGCTCTCGGGCCTGCTTGGCCATGATTTCGAGGGGGAATTTGCACGGCAGGAAGAGTTGTCGGAGAATTTTATCCAGGAAACGACGCCTGCGGAACATCGCAAGCCGGAATACAAGGTCGGGATCAAACCAGTTGAGGAAGGCATCGTCATCGACCACATAGCCGTGGGCAAACCTATAGAAGAGATATGGAGCAGCATCGAAGCTGTGCGCAAAATCCTCAAGCTGAATGTGCGCTCGAGCCACGGCGTCTATCACTCGCTCCGCGGGGAGGGCGAATACAAAGGCATCATCTCCCTTCCCGACATCATCAGCTTCGGCGAAAAGGACTTGAAAAAACTGGCCGCGATCGCGCCTGGCTGCACGCTCAACCTGATCAGGAATTCATCGGTCGCGCGCAAATATCGGCTTTCCATGCCACCGCGCATTTATGGTTTCGGGGAGATTTCCTGCAAGAACGAGAACTGCATCTCGCATCCGTCGCACAGCGAGGGTGTGGTCACGGAATTCGTGCATAAAACGGGATCGACTTTCATATGCAAATACTGTGAGCGCGAGCATCCCTACAGAGATATCTGGGACATTTAGTTTCTAGCGTAGACCTGCAATCGCCGCGCCGATCAGGGAGGCATTGTCCACCCTGGCAAATTCCATGTACTGGCCATGGCTTACGCGGAGGAAGGAATCTATGTAGCGGAGCGTCTTTTGCCGCAAGCCAGGCAGCTCATAGAAAGTGGTACCGTCGGCAGCGGTCAGTACCGGCCTTAAAGGATCAAAACCCTTGCCTGTCTTGATTGCGATTGAAGCCAGATTCACGGCGCTCAGTCGAGCCGCCCGGTCCACGATTTCTTCAGCAATACAGAAGGCAATAGCGAGCTCTCCTTCCTTCGCCATCAGGTTGTGGACGCTGCCGGCCTTTTCCTTGTCGGCGAGGAATGCTCCCATGTCGCTTGTCGTAAATGGGCTCGCCGAATCAATGGACGCAGCCGTGCCAGCAGAGAAAAGCCCCGCACGGGATGCCGATTTGAGGGTAAGAGTGAAAAGCCCGCCCAGATAGGCTCCCGAGATCATTTTTTCGAACGTATAGAATCCTGGATTGAGGGTGGTCTCATCAAATTCCCTGTCGATCAGGCCGCGCGGCGATCTGCCGAAGCCGCCTGATTCGATGTTGATGACCTGCTCGCCCTGTGCCCGGACGCCCTTTATCTTGGTGATGAGCGAATTCTTTTCGCTGTAGCAGCAATTAGTGCCCGTTCCAAGGATGAAGCCGATATAGGAGTCGAAATTCCTGTCCGCAAAGGCAGACATGCCGGCAAGCAGGGTCGTCACTGTGTCATTGACGATGACGATATTCTTCGGCTTGTTCATGCCTCTGGCCAAAAGCGCCTTGTTCAGGTTTTCGCCAATCATCTGGCCTTCCACTTCCTTGGCGTTGATTTCCTTGCTGAAGCGGAGCAGCCTTCCATCGCCGTTCTCCATGATCTCCGTTGGGTATGAGAAGCAGAAACCTATATCGTCGCTCTCAGGAATAAGGTCACCTATTGCAGTCGCTATACATGCGAAAAATTCTTCGAGCCCGACTTCCCCCTTCACGCCAGGCATCGGGAATTTCCTGAAGCCCTTGATCAGTGGCTTTTTCTCGTCATCGAAGACAACCAGCGCAACACGAAAATTGGTGCCACCAGCATCGAGCGCAATTACAGGCCTGTTGGAGGGAATGGCGCTTTTAGCCTCGATATAGGTCGGTAGCATGAATAGCGAACTGAGCTCACCCTTTAGTCCCTTTTCCATTTCGTCAATGAAAGACCGGGACAGCGATTCCATATCGACCTGTGCGCTTTGCATGAAATTGAGGCCCAGAAATTCCATGGCCATTTCTCTTTCCCGGCTCATCGCTTCCCCCCGGTTTGATCAGGATATTTTTTTCGATATTCGTACATGCATAGGGCGGCAGAAACCGAAACGTTGAGCGATTCAACGTGGCCCGACATGGGGATCGACACGACTTCATCGGCATTGTCGAGGAGAAGGCGCGAAACGCCCGCACCCTCATTGCCCAGAATGAAACAGGTCCGTGGCGAAAGCCCAATCTGGCCAAGCTCGTTGCCAGCCATGTCGGCGGCATAGATCCAGAAGCCTTTCGCCTTGAGCCGCTTGAGTGAATCGTTAAGGTTCTGCACGGAGATGATAGGAACCCAGGCAGTCGCGCCAGCCGAAGCGCGCACGACAGCTTCGGTGAGCGGAGAAGCACGCCTCGAGGGCACAACGACGAGACTCACGCCAAAAGCGTCGGCAGACCGGATGATCGCGCCAAAATTCTGCGGATCTTCAATATGATCGAGAACAAGAGCCATCGCTGTTTCGGGAAGATCCTCTAGGATCTCGTCCAGACTGGCAGGCAAGGCGCTGTGGGTTTCCTGGACTTCGAGGATCAAGCCTTTGTTGTCGGGGTCGATTTTGCGAAGGAATGTGGTATCTACAGTCTGGATGGGCACGTGCTGTTTCTCGGCGAAGGCGAGGATATCGCGGACGCGGGGGCCTGGACGAGGCGTGCCCGATGTGCTGGTCACATAAAGCGTCATTGCGCCCGCATCGGACTTGATTGCTTCAGTTATTCCATGAAATCC
>JAJFUL010000344.1 GCA_021372425.1 Spirochaetaceae bacterium | reverse complement strand
CGAACTGCCGCCCGCCTGGCCTGAACCGGCCTGACCTGCGGAATTCTGTCCGGAAGCTGCCTGCTGTGCGGCAGCATTCTTGTAGATCTCCTCGGAAAGCTTGTAGGAAGCCTGCTTCAGTGTTTCGGTCTTCTTCTTGATCTCCTCGACATCGTTGCCTTCCATGGCCTTCTTGAGATCCTTCATCGCGCTCTCGATCTTCTGCTTGTCGCCGGCGCTTACTTTGTCGCCGAACTCTCCGACGGATTTCTCTGTCGCATAGAGGAGCGAATCAGCCTCGTTGCGCGCCTCGACGCGCTCCCTTTCCTTCTTGTCTTCCTCGGCATGTGCCTCGGCTTCGTGCACCATCTTCTCTATATCGCCGTCATTGAGTCCGCTCGAAGCCTCAATCCTTATCTTCTGCTCCTTGCCGGTGCCAAGGTCCTTCGCCGATACGTGGACAATGCCGTTTGCGTCGATATCGAAGGCCACTTCTATCTGCGGAACGCCTCGCGGCGCGGCAGGAATGCCGACCAGGTCAAATCGCCCCAGCGTCCTGTTCTGGCTGGCCATTTCGCGCTCGCCCTGGAGGACGTTGATCGAAACGGCAGTCTGCCCGTCCGCTGCTGTCGAGAATATCTGGCTCTTCCTGCAAGGGATCGTCGTGTTGCGCTGGATCAGCCTGGTAAACACGCCGCCCAGCGTCTCGATGCCGAGCGAAAGCGGGGTAACGTCGAGAAGGAGCACATCCTTCACTTCGCCACCCAGGATGCCGCCCTGTATTGCCGCACCAATGGCGACTGCCTCATCGGGGTTGACGCCCTTCGAAGGCTCCTTGCTGAAAATTTCCTTTACAATCTGCTGGACTCTCGGAACCCTGGTAGATCCGCCAACGAGGATGACTTCGTCAATCTTGTCCGCGGTGAGGCCTGCATCGGCGAGAGCCTTGTTGCAGGGCTCCCTCGTCCTCTGGAACAGCTCTTCCATCATCTGCTCGAACCTGGCCCTTGTGAGGGTCTTCTGCAGATGCTTCGGGCCGGTCGTGTCAGCCGTGATGAACGGCAGGTTGATCTCGGTCTGCTGCATGTTGGAAAGCTCGATTTTAGCCTTTTCCGAGGCTTCCCTCAGCCGCTGTAGGGCCATCTTGTCTTTGGACAGGTCGATGCCGGTGTCATTCCTGAACTCATCGACGAGCCACTGCATCAGTTTGCGGTCGAAGTCATCCCCGCCCAGGTGAGTGTCGCCGTTGGTCGACTTGACCTCGAACACCCCTTCGCCCAGTTCGAGAATGGAAATATCGAAGGTCCCTCCGCCAAGATCGTAGACGGCTATCGTCTTTTCTTTCTTCTGATCCTTGTTGAAGCCGTAAGCAAGGCTGGCCGCGGTCGGCTCGTTTATGATCCGCTTGACCTCGAGGCCTGCAATCTTGCCGGCATCCTTGGTCGCCTGACGCTGAGCATCATTGAAATATGCAGGAACCGTGATTACCGCTTCGGTGACAGGCTCGCCAAGATAATCCTCGGCCGTCTGCTTCATCTTCTGCAGGATGAACGCGCTCACTTCCTGCGGGCTGTAAAGCTTGTCCTCGATATCGACGCGGACATCGTTGCCATTGTCCGTCACCTTGTAAGGAACGAGCTTGCACTCGGCCTGGACTTCGGAAAACCTTCGTCCCATGAACCGCTTTATCGAATATACAGTGTTTTCTGCGTTGGTAATCATCTGGTTCTTGGCTGGCTGTCCAACAACGCGCTCGCCTTTGGCTGTGAAACCGACAATTGAGGGGGTCGTTCTCTGTCCCTCGGAGTTTGAGATGACCAGCGGTTCTCCGCCTTCCATTACTGCGACGCACGAATTTGTCGTACCGAGGTCAATGCCAATTATTCTACCCATATTGAAATCTCCTTCCTAAATCTTTCAGTTTGAAGCGGAATCGTTCTTGCCGATTTCCGTCGTGTCTTCTTTTTCGCTCCCTGATTCTGTCCGCGCTTGCGGGTCTTCCGGGCTTTTCTTGGGAGCAGGGACTTTAACCCTCACCTTGGCAGTGCGAAGCACTCTGTCATGGAGGGAATAGCCCGGAAGATACTCCTCCGAGACCGTTGCCTCTTCGACTGCATCAGGTTCTGCAAACAGCGCTTCGTGCCGGTTTGGATCGAAAAGCTTGCCTTTCGATTCGAATCTCTTTAAAGAATACTTATTTTCCAGCATCTGCGACAACTGCTTTTGGATAATTAGTACACCTTCGTGCAGTTTCTCATAACTATTCGAAGTCTCCGCGCTGGCGATCCCCCTGTCGAAATCGTCCAGGACAGGGACCAGGTCGGAGAGGAGACTCGACACGGCGAACTTGCCTGCCTCGTCTTTCTCCCTGGTCATGCGCTTGCGGAAGTTCACTTCCTCGGCCAATGTCCGCAGGTATTTTTCGTTTACCTCGTTGTATTTTGCCTGAAACTCGTCAGCTTTCTGCCTCGCCTGTTCGAGTTCAGCCTTGAGGACATCGGTTTCCGTAGCTGTGGGGCCTTCTCCTGCATTCGGAACCGGCTCGGCTCCAGTCAACGCAACATCGTCATTCTTGATCGAGAGATCAGTCGTGTCGGCGGCTGCAGCCACGACTTTACCCGCAGGCTTGCCCCTGTCCAGCGCCCTGCCTTCAGCAGGCAAAGCCTTCATCCCGGCGGTGACAGACTCATTGTTCTTTTTCTGTTCCGCTGTATCATGTGTGTGTTTCGACATCTTTCTGCCCTGCAAAATTTAAAAGTGTAATATCAGTATACTGAAATAAAATAATGATATGGGACAAGCCAGTCAATATTTGAATGAAGGCTTCTTTCGCGTAAGGCCTACGCATCGCCTATATTGACATTGCCACAATGTGCTTTACATTTAATGCAAGGAGAGTCAGTTGCAAGCTCAGAGAACTGCACTGGTCGCCGAACAGAAACAGACACTCAGTCCCAGGATGCTCCAGTCAATAAAGATCCTGGCCCTCCCCGTGGCTGATCTGACAGAAGTGATCCAGCAGGAAATCGACACCAATCCCGCCCTCGAAGTCGTGGAAGACCGAACGGCTGACTCCCTCGACAGCTTCAATGAGGACAAGGCCGAACTCCAGGCCGCCAACACCGACGACCATGAGGGCGAATACTCGGATTCGGGCTACAGCTCCTGGGATGGTGACGAGAATTCGCAGCGGAAATTCCTCGAAGGTTCGATAGCCCTGCCGGAAACCCTCCAGGAACATCTCCTCAGCCAGCTGCGCGTGCTTAAGATTCGCGAGGAGGATCAGTCGCTCGGAGAAAGGCTCATCCAGAACCTCGATGACAACGGCTTCCACGTCATCTCACCGAAAGAGCTCTGCAATTCCATTCCCGAACATGAATTGAACGAAATGATATCCCTAATCCAGGGATTCGACCCCTGCGGTACCTGCACATCGGGTTACCAGGAGAGCCTCCTGGTCCAGGCCAGCCTCGATCCCACGGCGCCGGAGGAGGCCAAGCTCATCCTTCGCGATCACCTGGAGGAACTGGAAAAAGGAAAACATGCCGAGGTGAAACGTGCCCTTGGTCTGAGAGAACCCCGCTACTCGGCGATCATTGATTACATCAAGACACTTTCTCCTTTCCCTGGCCGTCTTTTTTCGACCGAGAAGACGCGCTATGTCATCCCCGACCTGGCCATCCGCATAGAAGACAATGAGTTCGTGATCGAACTCAACGACGAACTCATCCCTGTGCTGGGCGTCAACCCTTTCTTCGCCGAACTGTCCGGGAAAAAAGACGAAAATAAAGACACGGTCACTTTTGCCAGGCGAAGCGTTGAAAAGGCAAGATTTTTCATCGGCAGCATCCAGCAGCGCAACGCCACCCTGCTCAAGGTAGCAAAATCCATCGTTGTGCACCAGACGCGGTTTTTTGTTGAAGGCCCCATGGCGATGCAGCCGCTCTCCCTCAGCGATGTGGCCGACGACATCGGAGTCCATGAAACAACGGTATCACGCGTTGTTAACGGCAAATACGTTCAGACCGAATGGGGGATTTTCGAACTGAGGCGGTTCTTCACCAATGCAGTGCCGGGTGCTTCCGCATTGGCGCCGCACTCCAAGGAAAGCGTAAAGGAGGTCATCAGGAAGATTCTTACCGAGGGAAACAGCCCGGAAGGTAAAGGATCGAAACTCACCGACAGGGAGATCGTGGATATGCTCGCCCAGCGCGGCATCGTCATCGCGCGCCGGACTGTAGCCAAGTATCGGAACGAACTGGCCCTGGACTCATCCTACGGCCGTCACAATCATTGATTTGCGCGCCACCAGCGCCGCGCCAAGGAGGTATACATGAAAATCGACATCCGTTCTGTGCATTTCGATCTCAGCGAAGAAAGCAAACAATATTTGATGACAAAAATCGAGCGGATCGGGTACGCAAAGGATATGATTGTCGATCTCATGTTCGTTTTCAGTCTGGATGCCAAAAGCTACAAGCTGGAGGCAACAGCCAATTTCCGCTGGGGCGTGCAGGCCCACATCCAGGAAAATGCTTTTGAAATCAACCCAGGAATCGATGTGCTGATGGACAAGCTAGAGAACAAGATTGTTCGGGAAAAAGAGAAAATCCAGGAGAAGAAATAAGCGGCGCAAGGGGAGCCTCCTCATTTACGCCGGAGAGACTTCATAGTACATTGGTTCTGTGATGGAAACCGAACCGAGTACTTTTACCGTCCTCGATCTGATCGATCTCGACCTGAAGGAACAGAACTCGCTTGACCTCAAATGCGTGGCGGGGCGGTCTGGCCTGGGGCGGCAGATCACCGTGCCGGACTTCAACCGGCCCGGCCTCGCCCTGGCAGGCTTCTTCGAATCCTTTGCCTGGGACAAGCTGCAGATATTCGGAAGGGGAGAGACCGCCTATCTCGTCAAACTGGAGCAGGAAAATTCCCACGAATCCGTAGACAGGCTTTTCTCCTATTCAATCCCCTGCTGTATTTTCACTAACTCCCTGCTGCCTTCGAAAAGTTTTCTGGATGCCGCCGAGTCCTCGAGCTGTCCCGTCCTGAGCACGCCCCTGAGCTCGAGCGAATTCTCGAGCCGCATCTTGCGGATTCTTTATGAAATCTTTGCCCCCAAGACGACCATGCATGGCGTGCTCGTGGAGGTTTTCGGCATCGGAATCCTGCTCATTGGCGATTCCGGGGTCGGCAAGAGCGAAACAGCGCTCGAGCTGATAGAGCGGGGACACCGGTTGGTGGCCGACGATGTCGTCGAAATCCGCTGCGTCAACGGTTCGGTGCTTATGGGACAGGGCGCAAACAAGATGATAGGCCACCACATGGAGATCCGCGGCCTGGGCATCATCAATATCACGCATCTCTTCGGCGTGGGCGCCATCAGGGACAAGAAACAAGTCCAGCTGGTCTGCCAGCTCGAAGACTGGAATCCGGAAAAGGTATACGACAGGATCGGCATGGACGAGCTAACCTGTGAGATCCTGGGCGTAAAGGTGCCGAAGCTCGAGATTCCGGTAAAGCCGGGGCGGAACATCCCCATCATTGTCGAAACCGCTGCCATGAACGAAAGGCTGAAAAAAATGGGCTATCATTCTGCGAAAGAATTCAACCAGAATATCGTGCGCTGGCTTGAAAGCGAAAATGAGAGGACTCTATACTTCTCGCGCGATGATTATTGATCTGCTCGGAGCACCCTATGATCGAACTTGAGACAACGATAAAAAACAGGGCGGGGATTCATGCCAGGCCATCAGCCTTGATTGCGCAAACGGCCGTCAAGTATTCTTCGCGCATCTTTCTGGAAAAGGCGGGGAACAAGATCAACGCCAAATCCATAATGGGCATCATCACGCTCGCGGCGAGTTTCGGCTCAGTCATAAAGATCACGGCAGAGGGGCCTGACGAGCAGGCCGCAGCCGAGGCGATAAAGGCGCTTTTCGACTCAGGCTTCAACGAGGAGCTGGGTTGAGGGGGGCAAGTCGGCCAGGCTCGGCGCTATTGCAATTTCCTGAAAATATACCTTTTCTCATGTTGCAGGGCTTGCATATTTTCCCAAGTAATGAAATATACTAAACAGAAGGATAGTATTTTGCGATGAAGGAACTTACCGAACGCCAGAAAGAAATTCTCGATTTCCTGTCTTCCTTTATTCAGAAGAATTCCTACCCTCCCACCGTGCGGGAAACGGCCAAGGCCTTCGACATCTCGATCAAAGGCGCTTACGACCACATCAAGGCATTGGAAAAGAAAGGCGTCATCAAGCTGCAGGGAAACCGCTCGCGAGCCCTGGAAATCGTTGCAAAGCAGGAAAACGCCGACCAATCCGTAAAGGAAATCCCCATCCTGGGGAATATTGCGGCAGGCTATCCCATCCTCGCCGAGGAAAACTGGATCGGAACCATAAGAGTCCCCTCCGAACTCATCCACGACAGGAGCTGCTTCGCCCTGCGGGTCCAGGGAGACAGCATGCGGGACGCCGGCATAAGGTCCGGCGATGTCGCCATCATCGAGCAGAAGCCAGTCGCCGAGAACGGCGAAATCGTGGCCGCCCTTATCGAGGACTCCGCCACACTCAAACGTTTCTTCCGGGAGAACAACCGGATCAGACTCCAGGCCGAAAACCCCGAGTATGCCCCCATCTACACGCAGGATGTGAAAATCCTGGGCAAGCTCAGGGCCATCATCCGCAACTACTGAGCGCCTCATGCCGAAATTCACACAGCTTCCCTGCTACATCCTCTGCGGGCCGGAAATCGGCAAGCGCAACTCTTTCATCAAGGATATCAGGAAACGTTGCGCGGATGCGGATGGCGCACAGCCCGAATACCATACTTTCTATGCGGACGACACCAGTGTCGAGGAGCTCATCAATCTGCTCCAGAACGGCTCGCTTTTCTCTTCCCGACGGATCGTCGAGTACCGGAATGCCGAACTCGTCACCGGCAAGAACGATATCGCCGTGCTGGCCGGTTATGCGGCCTCGCCCTCGCCCGAGGCTCTGCTCTTTCTGATTACCGAATCCTATTCCCTTGCCAAGCCGCTGGAGACGGCGGTGGGATCTGCGGGCAAGGTCGTGTTCTGGGAATTACGCGACTATGAGAAGCCGACCTGGGTCAGGGAGCGACTCGCTCAGTATCGGCTTTCCATCGATGACGAGGCGCTCACCGCTCTTTTCGAGTTGGTGGAGAATGAAACTTCCGCCTTGGATTCGGCCTGTATCATGCTCGCGGCTTATTTCCCCGCCGGGACCAGGCTGGGCATAGACGAAATCGAGTCCACGCTTTCCAAATCCCGGCAGGAAGACGCGTTCAGTCTCTTCGACAGGATATCAGGCGGTGACATGACCGCCGCGCTCAATGTGCTGGATACACTCCTTGCAGACAGACAAAGCGACGCAACCCAGATCATAGCGGCTCTCGTCTGGAGCTTCCGCAAGATAGAGAGGCTGCATTTTCTTACCGGCAATGGGGCGGTGTCTGGCGCGGGACAGGGCGCCGATGCCGGCCCCTGCCTTGACCTTGAGACCGCTTTCAGACAGGAAAAAATCACCACCAAGACTGGCCAGCGTAAATTCCGCGCAGCCCTGCGGCAATTCAGCGCGGATGAATGCTCCCGTGCAGTCCGCGCAGCCGCCGCCACAGAGGGGGCGCTGCGCGGCGGGCTTGGCGCCAGCTTCGAGCGGCCCCTGCTGCACCTGCTCATATGCTCAATAATGTCGGGGAATTGCAGCAGCCCCGCCTTGTCGGGATGGAAGGAAGAAGAGTACTATCGTTTCAACTGAACCCGAAAGGATTTCCAATGGCACATACAATACGGACCATCGAGCTGAAGAACCGAAAAATCATCCTGGTGGGAACCGCCCATATTTCCCACGAAAGCGTCACGGAAGTCTGCGACCTCATCAGACAGGAGAATCCGGGCAGGATTTGCGTCGAACTCGACCAAAACCGCTACCAGTCGATGACTCAGGGTTCCAAATGGGAGGATCTCGACATCCGCAAGGTCCTGAAAGAGAAAAAGGGCTTCTTCATGCTGGCCAATCTGGCCCTGTCAGGTTTCCAGAAACGGATGGGTGAAGGTGTTGGCGCCAAGCCCGGTGAGGAAATGATCGCCGCCACGAAGACCGCCGACGAACTGGGCATCCCCTGGTCAACCTGCGACCGTGAAATACAGACGACACTGAAACGCGCCTGGGCAAAGTCGAACTTCTGGAACAAATGCAAGCTTCTGGCCAGTCTCGTCAGTTCGGCTTTCTCCAATGAGAAGCTCAGCGAAGAGGAAATCGAGAAGCTGAAGGAGACTTCGGAACTCGAGCAGATGATGAATGAACTGGCGAGCTACCTGCCTTCGGTAAAGGAAGTGCTGATCGACGAAAGAGACCGTTACCTCGCTTCAAAGATATTCGAGACGAAAGAGGATGTCGTGATTGCCGTGATCGGAGCCGGGCACTTGCCGGGCATCGAGCAGTGGCTGCACAAGCTGGATGCCGGCGAGATGTCCTCAGACACCACCGATATCGACTTTGTCCCTCCGTCCTCGAAATGGTCCAAGGTCATAGGCTGGATTATCCCGATAGCCATCGTCGCCCTCATCGTCAACAGTTTCATCAAATCGGGCTCACAGGCTGGCCTGGCCATGACCCTGAAATGGATCATCTGGAACGGTTCCCTATCAGCGCTGGGCTCAGCCCTCTGCATGGCCCATCCTTTGACCATAGTGGTTTCCTTTATCACTGCACCGCTGGCCACGCTCAATCCTTTCGTCGGCGTCGGGCTTTTCGCCGCCATCACCGAGGTGAATCTTCGCAAGCCCAAAGTCAAGGATTTCGACAGGCTGAACGAGGATATAACCAGCGTAAAGGGATTCTATATGAACCGGATAACACACATTCTGCTCGTCTTCATGATGTCCAGCATAGGCGGCATGATCGGCAATTTCATCGCCCTGCCTGTCATGGCTTCGAACAGTCTCCACTGACTCAAGCTATTCCCTGGCCCTCTCCACCATCTCAAAAAGCGCGGGCATGAGCTGTTTCTTCCGCGACAGGATATCTTTGAGGATATATACGCCTTTCCGCGGCGAGGGGAAATTAACATACGAGTAGAGTTCCGCCTCGGCATCCAGGAAGAGGATGCTCTCCAGCTTCGTTATATCGGTCGCCATCAAGCCTGCCAGGTAGCTGCCTGACTCGAGGCGCAGCATGGAAAGCCCCTGCAGTACCTCGTCCACCCGATCCATTATTTCCGCCATGCTGGTCAGCTCGATCTGGCTGACAGACAATTTCTTTCCCGACATCTCATACTCTTTCCGGTCAACCCGTACCATCTTGTCCACCGGCAGGCGCGCCGCCTCCGAAGCCGAAGACATGATGTCACGCCCGATTTCCTCGATCCCCAGGTCCGTAATGCTGGAAAGGTATTCTACTATTTCCCTATCCATGTCCGTGGTCGTGGAGGAATTCAGCACGAGTGTGTCTGAAAGCACGCCGCAGAGCAGGATCGACGCAAGCTGTTTGGTGAGCGGCGTCTTGGTCTCCTGGAACATCGAGGCTACGATCGTGCTCGTGGAACCAACAACCTTGTTGATAAAAGTGATCGGATACGGGGTCGTAAAAGATCCCAGACGGTGATGGTCGATGACCTCGAGGATATGGTAGTGTTCGATCCCCTCGACAGCCTGCGAGAACTCGTTGTGATCCACCATGATGAGTTCGATGTTAGGTTCGCGGATCAGGTCGCCTTCAGAGAAGAGGCCGATGACCTTCTGGTCGTCATCCACGACAGGTACGGAGCGGCTTGCGGAAGTGGCTATTGCCTGCCTGGCCGTCTTGATCCAGTCGCGCGGCGTCAGAAGCGAGATTGAGCTGTCCGCCACTGTTATGACGGGTGCGGAATAGAGCACGAGCAGGGAGGTTGACGATGTGTCATAGGGCGAACTGAGTATCGATACGCCCTTTTTCTCGGCAAGTTCCTTGAGTTCCTTCGAAGGCAGGACACCATTCGTGAGGATGACGACCCGCACGCCCGCTTCGACGGCTATGCGCTGCGCGTCTTCCCTGTCACCGACGAGCACAATCTTGTTCTCGGCAGGTTCCGCATGAATGTATTCCTTGAATTTGGCGGTGCTGAGCGCGGCGACGACCATCCTTGCATTGAAGATGGTCTCCCTGCCGAAGACCACAATCTGTTGTGCCTTGATCGTATCGACAAGGTGAGAGATCGAGGTGGGTATAACGGCTTTCCGTTTCGGGTTGATCTTGGCAAGTATGTTCTGCGCGAACGCGTTGTAATGCAGGATGGCCTTGTAACGTCCCTCGGAATCCACAATAGGAAGCACGCGCCGGTCGTTCTTTTCCATAGTCTGGAGGGCATCCCAGAGCGGTGTGGTTTCCAGG
>JAJFUL010000360.1 GCA_021372425.1 Spirochaetaceae bacterium | reverse complement strand
TTCATCCAGCGCCTTATAGACGAGGGCGTAAAGCCGCAAAACATGTCGGTTGTGCTCAAAACCTCTGGCATGATGCTCGCGGCTTCCCTCCTGAGCATGGTCGCCGCGATACTCAACAGCAACTCGTCCATCAAGGTGGGCGAGGGCGTGGGGCGGGATCTCCGTCAGGCCGTTTTCGAAAAGGTACAGGATTTTTCGTACGGAAATGTCGACCAGTTCTCGACGGGAAAGCTGATGGTCAGGCTCACGAGCGATACAGGGGCCGTGCAGCGTCTGTTCCAGGTTTCCTTAAGGATTGGCACCCGCGCGCCGCTCGAGATGATTCTCAGCGTGGCTTTGATGTTTGTGACGAGTCCCCGCCTGGCCTGGTCTATGATACCTGTTCTTCTCGTGAGCTGGGCGCTGATCGCCATTTTTAGCGTCAAAATGGAACCGCTGTTCCGCACGGTTCAGCAAAAACTGGACAGACTGAACACCGTCCTTCAGGAGAACATTGCGGGCGCGCGCCTCGTGAAAAGCTTCGTGAGGGCCGACCACGAGACCGATCGATTCGGCGTGACCAACGAGGATTTTACTCAAGGGACAATAAAGGTCACCGAGCTCATGTCTTCCATGTCGCCTATGCTGACGCTGCTTGTCAACATCGGCATGGTGTTGGTTGTGTGGCTCGGGGGCAAACAAGCCATCGACGGAGGCATTTCGACAGGACAGATATTCGCCTTCGTCAACTATCTGCTCGCGACCATGCATCCTCTCGTTGTCATGACGAACCTTTCCAATACCTGGGCCAACGGCTTGGCTTCGGCGAAGCGGATCAACGAAGTCCTGGAAGTCGAGCCCGACATCGTGCAACCCGGGGAGCCGAAGGTGCTGCCGGAAGAAAAGGCCGCCGCAGTGAGTTTCCGCGACGTCGATTTTCACTACAATGGGAATTCCGACCTCGCCGTGCTGGAAAAGATCCGTCTCGTCGCCGAGCCGGGACAGACGGTGGCGATTCTCGGAGCGACGGGTGCGGGCAAAACATCGCTCGTCAATCTCATCCCGCGGTTTTACGACGCTTCCGCCGGCTCGGTGAACATTGACGGCATCAATGTCCGCGAACTAGGCGAGGATTCCCTTTTGGGTCAGATAAGCGTGGTGGCGCAGGAGACGATTCTCTTTTCCGAGACCGTGCGGGACAACATCCGCTACGGTTGCCTCGACGCCGGGGACGAAGAAGTGGTGGAGGCGGCGAAGATCGCCCAAGCCCACGATTTCATACTTAAACTTCCTCAAGGCTACGACACGCGCATCGAGGAGCGCGGAGCCAACCTTTCGGGCGGGCAGAAACAGCGCATCGCCATCGCGCGCGCCATCATCACGCATCCAGCGGTTCTTATCCTGGACGATAGCACGAGTGCCGTGGACGTCGAGACCGAGACGAAAATTCAGACCGCGCTGGCGGCCCAACTGAAGGGCTGCACTTGTTTTATCGTGGCGCAGCGAATCAGCACTGTCCTGAACGCCGACAAGATCGTCGTTTTGGATGAGGGGAAAATAGTCGCCGAAGGAAAACACAGAGAGCTTCTGAAAACGAGCCCAATTTACAAGGAAATTTACGATTCGCAGCTTGGAGGGGCATTAGGGAATGTCAGGGATGTCTGAAGACAAATTCTATCCGCCTGCGGCGGACCTTCGTTCCAGCATGCACAGACCCGGAGGAAGGCCGAAACAGTTTGAGAAGGCGAAGAACCCGCGCAAGGCTCTGGTGCGACTCGCCTGGTATCTCAAGCCTTATGGCGCGTCGATGGCGCTTGTGCTGGTTTTGATAGTGGTTTCGTCGCTCCTGGGGCTAGTGGGGCCGTATCTTCTGGGGCTGGCGATCGATACATTTATTGCGAACAAGGACCTGGCGGGCCTGGGCCGTGTGGCGCTCATGATGCTGGCGTCGTATGTGCTGAGCAATCTTTTCCTGATGGCCTCCAACTGGGTTATGGCCCGCGTTTCGCAGTATGCGCTGAGGGAACTCCGCAAGGATCTTTTCGGGCATCTGCAGACGCTGCCGATGCGCTTTTTCGACACTCATCCGGCGGGCGGCCTCATGAGCAGACTTACCAACGACATCGATGCCATCAATCAGGCTGTTTCGCAAAACGTCACATCGCTCGTGGCCAGTGTCGTCACCATGGTGGGAATCCTGGCGGCGATGTTCACCCTCAATCACTGGCTGGCCCTGGCGAGCCTTGTCGTTGTGCCGATCATGTTCGGCTTCACTCGCTTCATTGCCAAATACACGCGGAAAGGATTCCGCAACTTGCAGGAGAATCTCGGCAAGCTCAACGAGACCGCCGAAGAGTCCATAAGCGGCATCAAGACTATCAAGGCCTTCCGCCGGAAGGATTCGGTCATCGCGGAGTTCAGCGCAAGGAACCAGGCAGTTTACGAGGCCGGAGTCTACGCCAACTCGTATTCGATGCTTTTGATGCCGCTGACGCAGCTTCTGGGAGATTTCTTCGTGGTCGTGCTCGCGGCGTCGGGTAGCTGGCTCGCCCTGAAAGGTATGGCCAGCGTCGGCACAATAGCAAGTTTCGTCAATTACGGGCACAACTTCACTTCACCGCTTCGCCAGGTCGCGAATCTCTACAATTCGATCCAGGCCGCTCTCGCAGGGGCCGAGCGTGTCTTCGAGATTATTGATACGCCTGGAGAAGCTGATGATCCGGGCCTGCAAGTTGAAGGCGCAGCAGCCGATCATGCTGCCCCGGCTGCCTCATGCGCAGTCGTTCTTCCGGCCGGCGCCACAAATTCCGCGGATCTGCCCAAGCCGATCTGCGGTGATGTTCAGTTCCGCAATGTCCAGTTTGCCTATGTGCCGGGCACTCCCATAATCAAGGACTTCAGCCTCGACGTGACCGCCGGCCAGACTATCGCCCTCGTCGGTCCCACGGGCGCGGGCAAGACGACGATCATCAATCTTCTCACCCGCTTCTATGAAATCCAGGGCAGAAGTATTTGCATCGACGGAATCGATATCCGCGAAATGCGGAAAGACGAACTCCGCAGAAACCTCGGTCTCGTTCTTCAGGATACCTTCCTTTTTGCGGACACCGTCATGGAAAACATCCGATACGGGCGCCTGGACGCGAGCGATGAGGAGTGCATCGAAGCAGCCCGGATGGCTGAAGCAGACCATTTCATCCGCCAGCTACCTCGCGACTACCAGACCAACCTGTCCGAAAGGGCGGGCAATCTCAGCACAGGCCAGCGTCAGCTTCTGTCTATCAGCCGCGCCATTCTGGCGGACCCGGCGATACTGATTCTGGACGAGGCTACAAGCAGTGTGGACACCCGGACCGAGGGGCGCATCCAGAAGGCGCTCCTCCGCCTCATGCAGGGCAGGACGAGTTTCGTCATAGCGCACCGCCTCTCCACCATAAGGGACGCCGACAAAGTCGTCGTCATCAATAACGGGGGAATTGTCGAGCAGGGCAGCCACGACGAACTCATCGCGCGCCGTGGCTTCTATTACAATCTTTACGTGAGTCAATTCAAAGGGCACCAGATCTAGACATTCATCGCCACTTCGTAGCTGCCCCGGACCGCGTCGAGCAGAGGGGATGTCCATTTCCTTGATCGTACCTAAGAGCTGGACGTTGCTGTTGTAGCCGATGGAGAGTAT
>JAJFUL010000282.1 GCA_021372425.1 Spirochaetaceae bacterium | reverse complement strand
CTGCAGGACCAGTCCAGCAATTTTCAGACAACTCAGTCTATCGGGCAAAGCTTACGTTTTCCGCGCATTCTTCCTCCGTCCCTGCTCAGTACCGGGCTTTTCCTTGGGCTCGCCAGCTGTCTCCTGGCAAAAATCATTTTTGACCGGACACGTTTCGGCTATGAATTGCGGGTTTACGGAGAGGGAGGCGAGTTTGCCAGATACTGTGGCATCAATACTGAAATGTACACCTTTCTGCCGATGGGAATTTCCGGGGCCCTGCATGGCCTTGCTGGCGCAGCGGTGATCCTTGGCACTAATTACAAAGCCATGAAAGGATTCTCTTCCGGCATAGGCTGGAACTCGATTTCGGTTGCGCTAATTGCGCATAACGATCCACTCGCCGTAATCGGTTCGGCCTTTTTCATTGCATATCTCGATGCAGGAGCAAAAGGCGTCATGGTCGGGTCCAACGTCAGTTCCGAAATTGTTTCGGTAGTACAGGCCGTGATTTTTTACCTTATCACGGCTAAATTCGCTGGAGGCCAAAAACGAAGGCCTAGGAAGCCTTCTCAAGCTGCTGGGCATAGCACAGGAGCTAGATCGTGAACTTCACATCAAATCTGATAGCTATGCTTTCCGGCGCCGTATCGGCAATGACTCCCCTGCTGTTTGCTGCGCTGGGCGGCCTTTTTACTGAACTCACAGGCATGCTCAATATCGCCCTTGAGGGCATGATCACCCTGGGCGCTTTTTTTGGAGTTTATGGATCTGCACTCACGGGAAATCTCGCAGCCGGAATAGCACTTGGCATCGCTGCTTCCACTCTGGTCAGCTGGATCTATGGCGAAATTACACTTCGTCTCAAGGCAAATGAATTCATCACAGGACTGGCGACTAATCTTCTGGCCTCAGGCTTGACCGTAATTCTTTCCCAGAAGTTGTTCGATACGAAAGGCGTCGTTGCCTTCAAGATAGCACCCCTGCCGGTACTGACAGCAGCCCTGGCTAAAATCCCAGTCGTCGGTCCCATTTTCTTCGGCCAGAATATCCTTGCCCAACTTTCCTGGCTGCTGGCCATTTTTTCATGGGTGCTCATCCGCAAGACTCCGCTAGGCATGCGAATTCGCGCTGCCGGATCCAATCCAAAGGCTATAACAGCCCTGGGACTCAAGCCCGATCACTACAAACTCGTCGCTATCCTTTTTTCCGGCATCACCTGCGGGCTGGCTGGTTCATACCTTTCTCTCAACCTTTCTGCTTATGTCCCCAACATAAGTTCCGGGCGGGGATGGATCGCATTGGTTGCCATTTATCTGGGTGGACGAAAGCCTTCCGGGATTCTTGCCGCTTGCTTCATCTTCGCGCTCGCCGAGAGTTTTTCGAATTATGCACAAGGGTTCTTACATGTGCCAAGCGAATTCATCCTGGCCATTCCCTATGCGGCCAGCCTGCTGGCGCTCATACTGGGATCTTTGGGCAGGCGTAACAGGAGCCAGTGGCATTGATCCTGTCGATTTCGGCAGGCAATTCATGCAGGCTGCGGATCCTCGGCATGGCAAGGTTCTGAAATCTGCCACTTTCATCCTTGAGGATGCCTTTGCCTCCCAGATCGATGTAGCCCTTGACATATTTGGGCAGATCGTCGACGTAGATCGTCGAATCGAGAGAGAATCCGTTTTTAGCCAGCGCATTCATATATGCTTCCGCATGTGGCTTTCCCCTCAGGCCACTGGAGCGGATGTCGTTGATGGCGCAAAAGCAGTGTGAAATGCCAAGCGCCTTGAGGACACGTTCGGCATGTTCGCGCGGGGCATTTGTCAGGATTGCCTTTTTCTGGGGCAGTGCCTCGAGGAGATTTTTCAGCTCAAAATCGGGTTCCAAGCCTGCTTCCTCGCCTTCCGGGTGGATTACTCTGAAATAGGTTTCAGAATCCGTGAAACCTTTTTCCCGCATCAGCCATTCGAGCGTAGTGCCGTAACACCTTGCCTCCGTGCGGCGGATGGTTGTCACTTCATCGGCTGTCAGACCGAGATAATCAGCCACGAATAGATTCAGGCGCTCAAAGACATTTTTCTCCATGCCGTTTGTTTCGGAATAGAGCGTATTATCAAGGTCAAACAGTATTGCTTCTATCATTGAAATACTTTTATCACGAATTGGATGAATGGTTCAATCTGCGCCTGCCGGCGGGAGCCCTTCCTGTTGTATTCGGAACCCTGTTTCCTGTATTGTATGTTATAGTGCTCGAATCAGGAGAAACATATGATTCCACTTGGCGATGACAACAGACGCAAACGCGGCCATGCATATATCACATGGTCGCTTATTGCGGCCAACATTCTGGTCTATATTTTCATCCAGGGTTTCGGAACCGATGACAACGCCACACTGGCCCTGTCAGTCATTCCTTCCGAGATCGCCCTCGGGCACAGGTTATGGACCTTGATAACTTGTCAGTTCGCGCATGCTTCCCTGAGTCACCTGGCCGGGAACATGCTCTATCTTGGAATTTTCGGCGACAACATTGAGTGCCGGATCGGGAAAAAGCGATATATCCTGCTGTATCTCCTTTCGGGAACCTTCGGTATCCTCGCGCATGTGCTGGTCTCGCTTCTCGCAGGAGGGGCCGCGGCGGAAACACCACTCATCGGTGCCTCTGCAGCCATTTCCGGCATCCTGGCTTCCTACCTCGTACTTTTCCCGGGCAACAGGATTATCGTGCTGCTTTTCAACTTCATTCCCACCTCGTTCTCGGCTTGGATCGTCATTGCATCCTGGTTTGTGCTGCAGATCTTTCATGGACTTGCCGCCGGAGTCTCGGGCGGAACGGCCTACATTGCACACATTGCAGGTTTTATCGTTTCCTGGCTCTGGTCGCGTCACTATAAATACAACGAAGCAGCCAAAATTGAAAAGAACAGGCAGAACCGCTATATTCATGGGGATTCCGACAATGGCTTCCAGTGGTGGGTCGTTGATGACAAGTAGCCCTGCCCTCCCGCATGGCGCTGCGCATTTGCGCATGAGTTCGTGAATGGCCGAAAGGAACCAGAGCTTCGATGCACTGCTGCTCCACCTGCGCGACGGCCTTTCCGGCTACAGGATCCTCAACGTCCTCACTGCCGAGCAGGGCCTCCTGGATGTATTTGTCTTCGGCGGGGCGAAAAGCTCACTCCGGTCGCTGGCAACTCCCTTTATATTCGGCAAGATCTTCATTTATTCTGATAACGTAAAAAATTACAAAAAACTGAACGACATCTCGATCCTTGAATCATTTCCAGGGTTGAGAGAAAGCTATGCAAGACTTTGGTCGGCCGAAGTCATTGCCGAGTTCATCATGAGGACATCAGCATGTGGAGGGGAATATCCGAGGGTACTCTCCTCTTCCGTCGAAGCCCTGCGCTTCCTGGAAAATGCCGATGACAAGGCAGCCGGCCTCATCCTTTCCTGCTTTCTCTGGAAGATGCTGTCTGTGATGGGACTGGAGCCTGATTTTTCTGGCTGCTCCCTTTGTGGCCAAAAATTCCATACGGCTAGTTCCAACCAGGTCTGGAAGGCCGATGCAGCGCTAACTCCGCAAGCCCGGCTGGTGTCGCAAGCTGCGTTTGCAGGGCAAACCCCGCAAGCCCGCCAATCCTCCCCGCGGCTGTGGTATTCGGATTATGAAGCGGCTTTTGTTTGCCCTGATTGCGCAGTTGGACATGGCGAATCAAGGCACCTCATCCCTGTCGAAGATGATTTGCTGACCATATTCTCGATTTTCAGCTACAATGGATTCGCAGGGCTCCCAGAGCTGGCCGCAAGCCTCCCTGCGGAGCTTCTGGCGCGTGTCAGGCATATCGTTTTCGGCCTTGCACAGAATGCGGCCGAAGGCACGCTGCTCACGCTCAAGGGATAGTACCACTCTTTTTCAAAGCCCGATTTTGAAGTATAATTGCAGTTTACGCACGTTCATATATTGAGCATTCGAGGTATATATGCGGGTCGTCGATATCATCATGAAAAAACGCTCCGGCGGGGAGCTTTCCGATGAGGAACTTGGATTCATCATCGATGGATATGTAAAAGGGGATATTCCTGAATACCAGATTTCCGCGCTGCTTATGGCCATCTTCTTCAAGAGCATGACCGCGAGGGAGACCGCCTCGCTGACGGGTCACATGCTGAGGTCGGGCGATGTCATGGATCTGTCCGGCATTCCCGGACCTTTCGTGGACAAACACTCGACAGGAGGCGTCGGCGACAAGATTTCGCTGCCCCTCGCCCCCATCGTCGCGGCCTGCGGAGCGAAGGTCCCGATGATGTCGGGAAGGGCGCTGGGACATACCGGCGGAACGCTGGACAAGCTCGAATCGATTCCCGGCTACTGCGCAACGCTCGAACCTGCACAGTTCCGCGCCGGCATCCAGCAGGATGGCTTCGCGATGACTGGCCAAACGGCAAGGATCGTCCCTGCTGACAAGAAGCTTTATGCCCTGCGCGACGTGACGGCTACAGTGGAATCAATTCCGCTCATCACGGCTTCCATCCTTTCAAAAAAAGTAGCGGAAGGTGCAGATTCCCTCGTCTTCGATGTCAAATGCGGACCTGGCGCCTTCATGAAGACGCTTCCCGACGCTGAGGCACTTGCAAAGAGCCTCGTCGGCACGGGCAGCGCAATGGGCAAAAAGATCATAGCCGTCATCACCGACATGTCGGAACCGCTTGGCAGGACTGTCGGAAATTTCTTCGAGGTAGAGGAATCTCTCGACTGTCTCGAAGGGCATGGACCTGCCGATGTCATGGAGTTGACGATCAGGCTCGGTGCATGGATGTTGGTGGCTTCGGGTATAGCCGCTTCGGTGGAACAGGGCGAGGAGCTGTGCAA
>JAJFUL010000271.1 GCA_021372425.1 Spirochaetaceae bacterium | reverse complement strand
TCCCAGCCGAACAGCATGCTCGTTCCCTGGTAGAATGTCTCCCCGCAGCCAGGTTCGACAGGGCTTCCAGTCATGTGGGTATCACGGAGTCTGCCCAGATCCTGACTGCTGAAAGGATCCATGTGCTGATCCACCTGCAGGTCAAATGCCGTATCGGTACGAAGTTCCATCATGTTCCTGGGCTGTTGGCATTCAATCCGGACTGATTCGATCGAATCGATCAACTGAGAGTGCAGTGCCGGAAGCTCTTCGATGGCATGGCCTCGCGTGAACAGGAACTTCAGTTCATCCAGCTCAGGCGCAAATTGCAGGTTAAGCTTCGTCGCAAATCTGAAGCTGCTCGTTCCCGCCCCCCTGTTGACAATCTCATAGTCAACGCTGACGCAGTGCTTCTGGAAGAGATAGCTCTTCTTGAGGGACAGGGAATGAAACGTGGATATATCCCTGCTGAATACAACTTTCTGTATGGTCTTGTCTTTTTCATTCATCGTGAAGATGCATGATTCCAGATTGATCAGCTGTTTGTCGAAGCTTCCTGCTTCACATATCTGGTCGGCGAAGCTATTGAGCAGGCCGGCATTGCCTTCAGCGGCATAGACCGAGCAATAATTCTGCTTGGTCCTGAATGAATCGAGCTCGAAGACCGAGGCGCCTTTTTCATGTACGTAACAGTTGAAGTCGGCCGCCTGATACAGAAGCTCCTTTTGGCCATCGCAATCGATATCATCCAGGATTATCCCGGGCACGAAACTCCCATGCACGCGCGTCGTCTTCTCGGCCTCTATCAGGGCGCGGTAGGCGCTCATGCGAACCTCCGGCCTCCTGATTCCTCCGAGTCGGCCTTCCCAGTAGGCATCTCCGCTCTGCGCTTTCCACAGGTCTTCCTGGGCACTCTTCTTTCTGGCCTTGTCACCTCGAAGCAGCGTCACCAGTGCATTGACATAGTACATTTTGTCATAGAGCTTCCTGCTGAAAGTATTCTGCACGATCAATTGCCGGGCCGTCATGCGACCGGGGTCCTTCGATTTCGCTGCCCCCGAATCCCTGGTTTCCTGCTGAAATCCCTGGCAAAGCCGTGACGATGAACAGGATGACAGATAAAATGGCCCTTCGGCACGCATATCCCTTGCATAGGCCTGGGCTGTCATCGTCTCGATGTAAAGGCAGTTCTTCTGGAACCAGGCGAAGCTCTTTTCGAAAAGTACATCGGGTGATTCTACGCCGGAAACATTCCACATCCATGGGACGGATTGACCATTCACCATGATCGTATAAAGTTCACACCGCGGGTATTTTTCCAGAAGCTTTTCCAGCGCAACTTCGAACGGCAGAGGCTGGGGAAATTCTTCCTCGAGGTCTAGGACTGGAAAAATATAAAGAAGCTTGCGCTGATCTTCTGCTATAAGCGGAACAAGGCTGTCATGGCGTATGAACCCTGCCTCAATCAGCTTCTTTGCGGGAAGAAATGAGTATTCCAGCCCGGCATTGCGGAAAATCAGGGGCAAGTTCTCGTCCCAGGAATATTCATAGAGCCATCCGCCAATCGGCCTCTTCCCGAAAGCCTTGCGGAGATACGTGGTCAGCATCTCTATCTGGCCGACTTTATCCGCCGGCTGGAGCGCAGAAAGCAGGGGGCTGAAAAATCCGCCTCCGAGCAGCTCGACTTGTTTCCGGGCTGTCATTTCCTCGAGAAGAATGAGAAATTCAGGATGATTCTCTTCTATCCACTGAAGGACCGTGCCGGAGTAGTAAAGAACCGCGGAAATGTTCTGGAATTTATAGAGACTGGAAAGGAAAGGCCTCCAGGAACTCTGGTAGGTCAGCTCGAAGAGGCTGCTGGAGGCGCCATCAGGCATTGTATTGTATGTTCCGATTACTGCTTTTATGCCCTGCATTTATCCAACCTTGTGCTGATCCTGATCCTTTTCCCCGGTATATCGTTTTCCGAATATCGAAAACGAAAAGCTTTCCCTAGAAGACGCAGAAGGCAAGTGCTATGCCGAATCCGAGCAGCGATCCAACCATGACTTCGGCCAGAGTATGGCCGTGGATTTCCTTGACTGGTTCGTAGGTTATTATCTGACGCTCGGAAAGATCGCTGCCAAGACGATTGAGTGCCCTTGCCTGTAAACCGGCTGAGCGTCTGACACCAAGGGCGTCTCTTATTGTTATGAGCGTTACAAAAAGCGACAGGATGAAAAGGTCATTGAAACCATCAGTGAAGGCTATGGCGGCGCTGATCGAGACAGCGGTGGCTGAATGGCTGGACGGCATGCCTCCGGTTCTCCAGAAGAAGACAAAAAGAGCATCCTTGTCAACGCTCTTCCTGGAACGGATCAGGGTGATGATAGTCTTGATGAATTGCGCCCCGACAAGGCTCGTGAACCCTGAAAGAAAAATAGGGTTCCTGAAAAGGCTGACAAAATCCAATTCGTGTATTTGCATGGCGACTCAAGTTTCCATCGACCAGTCCTTGCTGTCAAGGCTCAATAGGCCGTTTTACATGATTCCGGGTGACGGGGTTTGTCCAAATGGTATAGAATCAAGGCATGGAAAACGGTCTTCAGCTCTATGTCTGCAGGGACGATGAAAGCAGGCGCCTTGACCGGATATTGCGAATTGCGATGCCCGATGTGCCGCTTTCGGCGATATTCCGCGCATTGAGGAAAGGCCAGATCCTGGTCAACGGAAAGGCGGCGAAACCGGATTATCGATGCCGTGAAGGTGATCGTATCAACTGCTGCAATATCGATTACGCGGGTGCGCAGGTGTCTTCAGGTGCTACCATTTTGCGCCAGCCTTCCGACGGATATGAAATCAGCCTTGCAAGCCTTCTGCTGGAAGAGACAAAAGACCTGCTCTTCATCAACAAGCCGATGGGCATGTTGGTGCATGGTGGAGAGGACAGCCTTGAACCGCTGGTGAGGGCTTATCTCGAGCCGGTGCTTGCAAAATCGCTTTCGTTTTCCCCTGGCCCCCTGCACAGGCTCGACAGGAATACTTCAGGCATAATTGCCTTTTCAAAGACGCTTGCCGGAGCCCGCGAATTCAGCGCCGCCCTGCGCGCGCACCGTGTCGCCAAAACCTACCTGGCCATTCTGGAAGGCCGCCTGGCTGCTCCGGCCCAATGGAGCGACCAGCTCTCACGCGACGAGGGAAGCAGGAAAAGCAGCCAGGCGGAGGCCGAAATGCAGCGCGGCGGGGCGGCGCAATCCGGCCGCACTTCCCAGGCGGCTGAATCCTCGGTAATTCCAATTGCATCAAGCGAAGAACACACGCTGGCTCTGTTCAGGCTCGGCACCGGAAGGACTCACCAGATAAGGGCACAATCGGCAATCCACGGGCATCCCCTCCAGGGCGATGTCAAATATGGCGCAAAGCGTTCTGCCCTGCCCTTCTATCTGCATGCGATACGCATGGAACTCCGTTTTTGCAGCCTTGAAGGCTGCCCGCGGACCGTGCAGGCAACTCTGCCGGATTATATTCTGAAAAACATCACTTTGCTCTTCAATCTTCAGGAAAAAGAAGTATATTCAATTTTGGATACTTGCATCGACAATTCATGATGTCTGTCATCCCCCACAAGGAGGGCGACCAATGGCTGATCCCATACCCGTCGGAAAGAAACGCTACTTTGCCTTGAAAGCTTCCACAATAATCATTGTCATAGTGGCAATTGCCGCCATCATCCTTTTTTCCACCAGCTTCGTGATCGTTGACCAGACGGAGCAGGCGGTCATCACGACCTTCGGAAAGTATACGAAGACCGTTGGCCCGGGCTTGCACTACAAATGGCCCCTGGGCATTCAGAAAGCCTATCTGGTGAAAACCAAGATTGTGCAGACTGAGTCTTTCGGCTTCCGCACCATCAAGCCCGGGATTGTTACCCAATATTCCGACAGGAAATACCCTGAAGAGTCTACGATGCTCACAGGGGACCTCAATATCGTCGATGTCGAGTGGATCATACAGTACCGCATCGTCGATGCCAGAGCCTGGCTCTTCAATGTCTCGGACAAGCAGAAAACCATACGCGACATTTCACAATCGGTTCTGAACAGTCTGGTAGGTGACAGAAAAATACTCGGCGTCATGGGTTCCGACCGTACCGAGATACAGGAGCAGGCGGTCATCACGATGAACCAGATATTCCGGAAGTACAATTTGGGAATCGAGGTGACGCAGGTTCAGTTGCAGAACATCGTGCCGCCTGCCGGCGTGCAGGACGCCTTCGAGGATGTCAACAAGGCAATACAGGACATGAATCGGCTCATCAATGAGGGAAGGGAAGCTTATAATTCCGAAATTCCGAAAGCGCGCGGCCAGGCTGACCAGGCCATCGAAGTCGCGCAAGGCTATGCCGCCGAGCGCGTCAACATGGCAAAAGGCGATATAGCCAGGTTCAATTCGGTCTATGAGGAATACCGCAAGGCGCCGGATATCACCCGCAAGCGCCTCTACTACGAGATGGTGAACGAGGTCTTCTCGGGTGAAAAAAATATTGAACTGATCGATAAATCCTTCACCAACATGCTGCCTATCAAATCCCTCGGCCAGACTCCATCCAAGGAGGCGACGAAATGAAGACAAGGAAAGCCATAATTGCGGCCGTCATCGTTGTCGTGGTACTCATCGCCTTCTTTGCGGCTGGCCCATTCTTCATTCTGAACGAGGGCGAACAGGCGGTGGTGGTGCGATTCGGCAAGATAGTCAATGTATATACGGATGCGGGGCTCAAGATCAGGACGCCTTTCGTGGATGATGTGACCAAGTATCCCAAAAAACTCCTCTCCTGGGATGGCGAATCACAGAGGATTCCCACCAAGGAAAACCAGTTTATCTGGGTCGACACGACGGCGCACTGGCGCATTACCGACCCTGCAAAATTCTACGAATCTGTGAGCACGATTGAAAATGCCTATGGGCGTTTGGACGACGTCATCGATTCGGCCGTGCGAACGGTCATTTCCGCGAATTACCTGAGAGAAGCGGTACGGAGTTCGGATGTAATACTGACGAGCAAGAGCACCGAAACCTATCAGACTGACGGCGTGGAAGGCCCCAACTCGCTGGAACAGCTGACCAACTCGCAGGCCCAGTACGAAAAGATCGAGAAAGGCCGCGAACAGCTTTCGAAGGATATGATGACGATAGTTTCCGGCATTGTTCCCTCATACGGCATCGAGGTGCTGGATGTCGTCCCCCGCCAGATCAAGTATTCGGAAGAGCTCACGGACAGCGTCTACCAGCGGATGATCAAGGAGCGAAGTCAAATCGCCCAGGCGTTCAGGTCCTATGGTGAAGGCAAAAAAGCGGAGTGGATGGGCAAGATGGAAAATGAAAAACGCACGATACTTTCCTCGGCCTATGCTTCCGCCGAGACAATCAAAGGCAAGGCGGACGCCGAGGCGAGCAGGATTTATGCGGATTCATACAGCCGTGATCCGTCTTTCTTCGAATTCTGGAAAGCGATCGAATCATATCGACAGACAATGCCCAACTTTCAGAAGACACTGTCTACAAATATGGACTACTTCAAGTATCTGTATTCGCCGTCGGGCTCGACAAAATAAGTCAGGCGTCAATAAGCCTCAGGCCATGTGCCCCAGGTTTCCCGTTATGGTCATGGAGCCGTCCTTCTGCGATTCGAAGCGGAGGACGGCATAGTGGCCGGTACCACAGGGCCCGGGGTTCACTATGAGGGTTCTGTCTTCCATGGACAGGCAGGGTGATTCATGGATATGGCCGCAGATCCAGACCTGAGGGTTGTAGATCGAGATAAGATTGGCGAGTTCGAAGCTTCCGACGTGCTGGCCGTGACGGATATCGGCATTGGATCCATGTGGCGGACTGTGGCTCAGGACTATCGATGGCAAGGGCGATTTCAGTCTCGCCGACTGGGCTAGCAGACTTTCCGCGCTGCTCCGGAGTTCGGATTCAGTTCGTTCGTAGGGAGTGACCCCTGCCCTTCTCAGCCCTCCGCCCAAACCGGCCACGATGCCTATGGGTAGTCGAAGCAGTCGGTTTTCGGCCGAAAGATCGTGTTCCGAAAGATATTTTCTTGCGGAAAGCGTATCGCAATTACCTGCCACGGCTATTATTCTGCGGCAAGCAACACCTTGTCCCAAAGAGTTGATCAGCAGTGCAATGTCATCGCCTGAGCCAAAATTGGTCAGATCGCCTGCGATGAAGACATATTCGGCATCGGGGAAACGCGCCGCGATTTCCCTGGCTCTCTCCGCCTTTCCATGAATATCGGACAACACGAGAACTGTGGCCATTGCATCCTCTGCCGTATCGAACCTGAAAATACAGGGCAATTGTACTGCATCCGGAGAGCCGAAAGAAAGCCGGAAACACAGTCTTACCCCTTGAAATTTCATCCATTTGCAGGAACTATTCTAAACGTGATAACTATCAGCAATCTCGCCATAGGTTTTGGCGAAAAGAATCTCTTCAGAGACGTGAACCTCAAATTCACACCCGGTAACTGCTACGGGATCATCGGCGCAAATGGTGCCGGGAAGACCACCCTGCTCCGCATAATGTCTGGCGAACTACAGCAGGACAGGGGTGAGATTGTCGTGCCCCCGGGAGCTCGGATGGCCACCCTGAAGCAGAATCATTTCGCTTATGACGAGTATCGCGTTCTTGATACAGTCATCGCAGGTCATGAAAAGCTTTACGCTCTTGCAAGGGAACGCGAGGCGATCTACGCGAAAGTCGATTTCACGGAACAGGATGGAATTAGGGCCAGCGAGCTCGAAGCCGAGTTCGCCGAGCTTGGCGGATGGGAGGCCGAAAGTCAGGCTGCAATGCTGCTTTCCGGACTTGGCGTTCCCGTGTCCGAGCATGAAAAGCTCATGATGCAAGTCAACGAAGCGATCAAAGTCCGCGTTCTCCTGGCGCAGGCTCTGTTCGGCAACCCCGACATCCTCCTCCTCGACGAACCGACCAACGGTTTGGACCTGGATTCCATCACCTGGCTCGAAGAATTCCTGATCGAATTCCCGAACGTTGTCATCGTTGTTTCACATGATCGGCATTTCCTGAACGCGATCTGCACACATATCTGCGACATCGATTTCGGCCACATACGGATGTACACAGGCAATTACGATTTCTGGTACAGGATGAACAAGATTCTCGTGCAGCAACAGAAGGACGAAAAAAAACGACGCGAGGACAAGATGCATGACCTTCGTGAATTCATCCAGCGTTTTGCTTCCAATGCATCCAAGAGCAGGCAGGCCACATCGAGGAAAAAGGTTCTCGAAAAGCTCCAGCTTGACGATATCGTGCCATCTTCCCGCCGTTTTCCGTGGATCAGCTTCAAGCCCGACAGGGAGATTGGCAACAATGTCCTTAGGGTGGAGAATCTCAGCCTTGAGAATGCAGGCAAGCCAATCCTGGACAATTTCTCGCTCATAGTGAACCGAACCGACAAAATAGCTTTCGTCGGACACGAACACCTCTCCAAATCGGCCTTGTTTGCTGTCATGGGTAGCGCGGAAAAGCCTGCCTCCGGCGATCTCTACTGGGGACAGACTGTCCAGGTTTCCTATTTTCCGAAGGATGCAACTGCCCTCTTCGATTGCGACCTGAGTATTGTCGACTGGCTGCGGCAGTATACCAATTCCGATGACGAAACCTATATCCGCTCATTCCTGGGCAGGATGCTCTTCACGGGCGACGAGGCACTCAAGTCGGTCAGGGTCCTTTCAGGCGGCGAAAAAGTACGCTGCATGCTTTCCCGCATGATGCTTTCGGGTGCCAATTTCCTTATAATGGACGAACCGACTAATCATCTCGACCTGGAGGCTATCACGTCGTTGAACGACGGCCTGATTGATTTTTCGGGTGTTCTGCTTTTCGCCAGCCACGACCATGAATTCGTGACTTCCATTGCGAACAGGATAATCGAGATTTGCCCCGAAGGGATTATCGACCGATATATGGCGTTTGATGATTATCTGAATGATATACAGGTCAAGGAACTTCGCGACGAATATTATCATGGGCACATTGTCGCCGAGATTTGAGTTTTGTATGCTTTTAGACAGATTCCAGTGCCAATTGCCGGCATTCTGCGCTTCCTGAAGCGGGTGCCGCAAAAAATAGGAGGGTTCAATGAAACGTGTTTCTCTGGCAATTCTGGTCGTTCTTTCCATCCTTGCCGTTTCCTGTGGAAACAAGCAGGGAAGCGCAAAATCGGGGCAGCCGACATCACGGCTCCTCACCGATGCGACGGGCATCGACGACAAATCCTTCAACGCTGCAGCTTGGCGCGGCATTCTCTCGTTCTACGGCGATACATGGGAAAAGCCAGCGCAGAAGGGCAAACTCTATGATGTCGTCACGGCGCAGACCCAGGACATGTATGTTCCGAACCTCAAACAGGCATCGGATGAAAAGTACGACCTGATCATAGTGACTGGCTTCACTTTCCAGGATGCGCTTACCGAGGTGGCACCTCAATATCCAAAGCAGAATTACATGATCGTCGATGTCGAGGGGATCGGGCAGCCCAACATCATGGAAGCTACATTCTCGGAGCACGAAGGTTCCTACCTCGTCGGAGTGGCCGCAGCCCTCAAGGCTAAGGCCGACAATATCCAGAACCCGAAATTCGGCTTCATCGGCGGAGTGCCGAGCGCCGTCATCACCAAATTCGAAATGGGATGGGTGCAGGGCATCAGATCCGTCTACCCGAACGCTTCGCTCGTGGATTACTACGCGAACGATTGGGGCAAGCCCGAACTCGCCAAGGCACAGGCCAAAAACTGGTACGATTCAGGCGTTTACGCCATTTTTTCGGCAGCTGGCGGAACTGGCGGCGGCACCATCAACCAGGCAAAGGAATACCGGGCGCAGGGTAAGAATGTCTGGGCTATCGGCGTAGATTCGGATCAGTACGAAGACGGCATCTATGCGGAGGGCAAGTCCGCAGTCCTTACCTCGATGTTGAAACGCGTCGAATCGGCAACACAGTATGCCCTGCAGAAGGTCAAGGACAAGTCGTTTAAGGGCGAGACCGTCGTTTTCGATACCAAATCAGACGGCGTCGGTTTCTCGGACAAGAACGCCGAGCTGGGCCAGGACATCGTTAAGCAGGTCAATGATATAAAGGCAAAAATCGTGGCTGGCGAGATAAAAGTCATCCCCACTTACGCTGCAGCCAAGGAAGCAGGGCTTGCTCCCGACAATTTGCAGGCACTGGACGACTGAGGATGGCTTATGCTGTCGAAATGCTGGGGATAACCAAGGTTTTCCCCGGCATCGTGGCGAATGACAATATTACGCTTCGCGTCCTCGAAAACGATGTTCATGCCATCCTTGGCGAGAACGGGGCCGGAAAATCGACTTTAATGTCGATCCTATTCGGCCTCTATACTCAGGATGCAGGGAAGATTCTGCTGCGCGGCAAGGAAGTGCATGTCGCTGACCCCAACGAGGCGACCGCGCTCGGCATCGGCATGGTCCACCAGCATTTCAAACTGGTACACAATTACACAGTCACTGAAAACATCATCCTTGGAAATGAGCCTCGCACACGCTTTGGCAATGTCGACCTGAAGACGGCGCGGCGCGAAGTGGCGCGACTTTCCGGGACTTATGGGTTGTCCGTCGATCCCAATGCACTGGTAGAGAATATAAGCGTGGGGATGCAGCAGCGTGTGGAGATTTTGAAAATCCTCTATCGCAAGGCCGATATCCTCATATTTGACGAGCCTACAGCCGTGCTCACGCCACAGGAAATCGATGAGCTCATGCTGATCTTCGAGCGGCTGAAAGCCGAAGGCAAGACGATAATCCTGATAACGCACAAGCTGCGCGAGATAAAGCAGGCAGCTTCGCGATGCACGATACTGAGGCGAGGCAAAGCTATCGGTACGGTCAACGTAGCCGAGGCGAGCGAAGCGGAGATGGCTTCGATGATGGTAGGCCGCGCCGTCCAGTTTCAAGTCGAGAAGCCGGATGCCATCATCGGCCCCACAGTGCTTCAGATCGAGAATCTCACGGTGAAGAATGCCAGAAATTTCCCAGCTGTCCACAATTTTTCCCTGGAAGTACGCAGAGGCGAGATCGTCGGAATTGCAGGCGTGGACGGCAATGGGCAGTCCGAACTTGTTGAAGCTATTACGGGGCTTCGGCCGGCTGAAAGCGGCAGGATCCTTTTGAACGGCAAGGATATCACCAGGACGAGCATCGCAAACCGGATTCGTTCGGGTATTGGCCATGTGCCGGAAGACCGGCAAAAATATGGCCTTGTGCTGGATTTTCGCCTGGATGAGAATCTTGCGCTGAAAACCTATGGGTCTCCTGCTTTCTGCAGAAAGTCTGGCTTGCTCGATTTTCCTGCCATTCGCCAGAACGCCGAGCGGCTCATTTCGATCTTTGACATCCGTTCGGGAAAGGGCCCGATGACCAAGGCAAGGGAAATGTCCGGAGGAAACCAGCAGAAGGCGATCATAGCGAGGGAGATCGACCTCTCGCCTGATCTGCTCGTTATTTCGCAGCCGACACGTGGTCTCGATGTCGGGGCAATCGAGTACATACATGCGCGGATCGTGGCTGAGCGCGTCAAAGGAAGGGCTGTCCTGGTGGTCTCATTCGAGCTGGACGAAATCATGAATCTGTGTGATCGGATCGTGGCAATATCAAAAGGCGAAATCATTGGCATCGTCAATGGAAAATCCGCCGATGAGCGTGAGATTGGCGCGATGATGGCAGGAATAACACCAACAGCGACAATCGCGAAGGAACTGAACCCATGAAGGCCGACTCATCCGCGAAGCCAGGCAGGATCGATACCATCCTGGCCAATGACAAGGCAGTTTCCCTGATCGTCGTGCTGCTCGGACTTTTTCTCGGGACCATCTTGGTCGCGCTCGTGGGCAAGAATCCCGCCGGCATGTATTCGGCCATGCTGCAGACCCTCACCGGCTTCGACATCGACAGGGGCACCTGGAATTCGCGCTATATAGGTGAGTGGCTTACAGCGAGCATCCCCCTCATTCTCTGCGGCCTGTCCTTCGGCTTTGCATCGAGGACTGGCCTGTTCAATATTGGAGCTGAAGGCCAGTACATCGCCGGATTAACCGCCGCACAGTTCGTGGCACTCTATTTTCCACCTATCCCTGTGTTGCATTGGGTAGTAGCCCTGCTCGCCGCAGCCTTGGCCGGGGCTTTTTGGGGAGGCCTCGTGGGCTGGCTGAAGGCCAAATTCGAAGTCTCTGAAGTAGTTTCAACGATCCTGCTCAATTACATAGCCTTTTTCCTGTCGAGATGGGCCAGCATGCAGATTCCGGGTGCAAATACCTACAAGACGCCCAACTTCCCCCAAACGGCTACACTCTCAAGTCCTTTCCTGGAATCGCTCACAAATGGATCGAGGCTGAATCTTGGGCTTTGGGTGGCCATTATCTGCTGCGTGATTTACTGGTTCATCATCGAGAAGACCAAGCTGGGATTCGAACTTAGGGCCACAGGGCTCAATAAGGATGCCGCGCGTTGTTCCGGCATCAAGGTAACGAGCCGAATAACGATCTCAATGATTTTCGCAGGCATGTTCGCAGGATTGGCAGGCGCTGTCGTCGCTCTCGGCTCCTTCGGTTACGGACGGGTCCTCGGCGGCCTGGACAATTACGGTTTCAATGGAATTGCGGCGGCGCTGGTGGGCAACAATACTGCTGGTGGAACCTTTGTCGCCGGCCTGCTTTTCGGCATGCTGGCTTCAGCCCAGCCGCTCATGCAATCAAGGCAGATACCGAAAGAGATTACCTGGATAATCTCAGGGCTCGTGGTCGTTCTCATTTCGCTCCGTGCGGGAGCAAGGCTTTTTCTCGACTGGAGGGCCAAAAAAATCGCGCGCGCATCAGAGGATGCACTGCCTGGCGAAAACGCGCAGCCCCGGGAGGATAGGAATGGGTAGTTTTGCAGCAATGCTTCCATCAATCCTGATGATCGTATCCCCCATCCTGATCACTGCTGTCGGCGGCATGATCTGCGAGCGCTCTGGCATTGTCAATATTGCCCTGGAAGGGCTTATGGGAATCGGAGCTTTCACGGCAGCGACTGTTCACTATTTCCTCGAGCCGCTGACTCCTTACTCGATCTGGATTGCCCTGCTCGCCGGCCTTGCTTCAGGGATGATTGTTTCGCTCATCCATGCATTCGCTTCCGTCACCCTGAATGCCGACCAGGTGATATCCGGCACCGGTATCAACCTGCTTGCCACAGGAGGAACTACTTTCCTTTCGCAGGTCATCTTCCGCATGGAGAGGACAGCACCATTCAGGCTCGGCATGATGCCCGGTCCTGGCGGAATCTATCCCACGGCATGGATTGCTCTCGCTGTCGTATTTGTGTCTTGGTATGTTCTCTACAGGCGACCTTTCGGCCTGCATCTTCGCGCCTGCGGGGAACATCCACAGGCTGCTGCTTCGGCAGGCCTCAATGTACAAAGGACAAGGTACATCGCTGTCATGATTTCCGGTGCGCTGGCAGGGCTCGCCGGTGGCTGCCTCGTTCTCACCCAGACAATTCAATATACAGTCAATACAATAAATGGCGCCGGATACATAGCGCTGGCTGCCGTATCTTTTGGCCGCTGGAAGCCGGCAGGAGTCTCAGCCGCATCCCTTCTTTTTGGTACGGCTGTTTCTTTGGCGATCTATATGGTCAACATCGAAAGCCTGCGCTTCCTGCCTTCCGAGTTTTTCAGCGTTTTGCCTTATGTTATAACGCTTGTTACGCTTGTCATTTTTTCCGGGCGCAACTACGCGCCACGCGCTTCCGGCCAGCCTTATGAGCGCGGTGGAAGTTGAAAGGAGCATGTATGGAATCGCCTCATGAGATGCATGGACACACTGCCAATGGCACGCCTCACAACAGCGCAAAAGCTGGTGAAATAGCGCCTTTCGTTCTGATGCCAGGCGATCCTCTGCGAGCCCAGCATATCGCGGAAACCCGGCTAAAGGGGGCCAGGCGAATAAGCGAAGTCAGAAACATGTATGCCTTTACAGGAACGTACAAGGGGCAGGATGTCACCGTCATGGGTTCCGGTATGGGCGCCCCTTCCATGGGTATCTATTCCTACGAACTCTATTCCTTTTATGGCGTCGAGACGATCGTTCGCATCGGAACCTGCGGAGGCCTCAGGCCGGAAATCGATGTAGGTGACCTTGTCATCGCCATGACTGCATCCACCGATTCGAACTATGCGCATCAATATGCGCTTGATGGAACATTTTCCCCCTGCGCGGATTATGGTCTGCTTGAAAAGGCCGTAAATTCGGCGAGGAGCCGTGGAATTCGCAGTTGGGCGGGCAGCATCCTGTCCTCGGATATCTTCTCACTCTACAGCGCCCAGCCCCCTGAATCCGGATGGAAGAAATGGGCGCGGATGGGCTGTGCCGCAACGGACATGGAATGCTATGCCCTTTACTGCAATGCGGCTTACCTGGGCAGGAAGGCCCTCACTCTTCTCACCTGTTCCGATTCCAATGTATCAGGCAAGGAGATGACGCCGATCGAGCGTCAGACTTCCCTGCAATCCATGTTCGATGTGGCTTTCGACTTGCTTTAAAAAATGGGCCGCCATGCGGATTGCACGGCGACCCTGCATCGAGTCCTATTCATTCGATCAATATCAGCCGGCTACTATCACTCTGCAGACATGCTTCTTGCCTGCGCGCAAGAGCATTGCCCCGTCTTCCGATATGTCGGCCTTTATCAGCGCATTCTCGTCCGCGACCCTTGTACCGTTGATTGAAGCTCCCCCCTGCTGCACGAGCCGCCTAGCCTCGCTCTTGGATGAAGCCAAACCCGCCTCCACGAAGAGGGCCAGCACGGGGATTCCTTCGTCCAGCCGGGAAGCCGGAATGGAGATCGAAGGAATCTGGTCTGCGGCGCCAGTGCCGCCAAAAGCGGCCTTTGCAGCCTGCAGCGCCTTGTCCGCTTCATCCTTCCCATGAATGAGTGCTGTCACTTCCCAGGCAAGGCGCTCCTTTGCCCTGTTGATGTCGGCATCGCTCCCGGAAGCAAGCTGGCGGCAGTCTTCCGTGGGCAGGAAAGTGAACATCAGCAGGAATCGCTCAACGTCGTCATCGGACACATTCCGCCAGTACTGGAAGAATTCGTAGGGACTGGTCATGGCTGGATCAAGAAAGAGCGCGCCTTTTTCTGTTTTGCCCATCTTTTTTCCATCGCCGGTCATGACGAGCGGGAACGTGAGCCCATAGCATTCAGCGCCTTCAATTCGCCTTATCAATTCGATGCCCGCCACAATGTTTCCCCACTGATCATCCCCGCCTATCTGGAGGCGACAGCTATTCCGCTTGTACAGCTGCAGGAAATCATAGGACTGCAGAAGCTGATAATTGAATTCGATGAATGAAAGCCCCGTCTCCATCCTCTTCCGGTACGTTTCGAACGAAAGCATCCGGTTGACGGAAAAATGCTTCCCAATATCGCGAAGGAATTCGATATAGTTGAGGTCGGCAAGCCAATCCTTGTTGTTTACTGTATACGAAGTTTTGCCGTCGAAGCCGACAAAGCGATCAAGCTGCTGCTCGAAGCGCTTCGCGTTTTCATCGATGGCCTCGTATGATATTATCTTGCGCATTTCGCTTTTCCCGGAAGGGTCGCCGATGCGTGCAGTCCCCCCTCCAAGCAGCGCGATGCCAACATGGCCGGCTTCACGCAGATGCCGGAGCGCGAAAAATGGCACCATGTGTCCTATATGAAGAGATGGACCAGTCGGATCGCAACCGATATAGAAAGTCACAGGACCTTCGTCCATCAGCCTTGAAAGGCCTTCTATGTCGGTGCATTGCTGGATGAATCCCCGTTCCTTGAGTGTTTCCAGAGCCCTATTCATAGCATCTCCTCGTTGCCCCGAAAGTATATAAGTCTTTTGCGCATTTTCTCAATACTTGCAGCCGTTCTTTTCCGATATTTGCAAATATTATTTTATTTTTTATCGCGTATGTGCTATTATACAATATTAGAGGTTCTGCATTGGGTTTACAGCGTTTTTGCACTGTAAACCCAATGCAATTACGCCTCAAAGGCTCAATATCCCAAAGGAGAAGAACATGGCATCGAACGGATCGGCGATGACCAAAGCCCAGCTTGTCACCGCACTCGCGGAAAAAACCGCAATGACCAAGAAAGATGTAAAGGTGTTTCTCGATGCACTGTCCGAAGTGGCCTACAAGGAAGTAAAGAAGAACAAAAAATTTACTCTTCCTGGCTTCGGCATCCTGAAGCTTGCCAAGCGAAAGGCCAGAACCGGCCGCAACCCGGCCACAGGCGAAGCGATCAAGATCCCCGCCAAGACAGCAGTGAAGTTTACTGTGTCCAAGGCCTGCAAAGAGGGCATTCTGGGGACCAAATAACCAAAAAGGCCGCGGGAACAACTCCTGCGGCCTTTTTGGTTTGTGATTGGCTTATTGTGTCATTTAATAGTTTTTCATCTTCTCGCGGATCACTTCGGTGAGACGATCTCTCGGAACCCGGATCTGCTCCATCGTGTCACGGTCGCGCAGAGTGACTGTGTTGTCTTCCTTTGTCTGGTAGTCGATAGTGACACAATACGGCGTTCCGATCTCGTCCTGCCGGCGATAGCGGCGGCCAATGGCTCCCGACTGATCATAATCAGTGGCGAAATCCTCTTTGAGCCCTGTCCTGATATCCTGAGCGAGTTCGGCAAGGCCGTCCTTCTTCATGAGCGGCAGTACAGCCACCGTCACTGGTGCGAAGAGCGGGTTGAAGTGCAGTACCGTGCGGTAGTCGTCATCGTTGCCCTTGTCGGCGACCTTCTGCTCCTCATAG
>JAJFUL010000255.1 GCA_021372425.1 Spirochaetaceae bacterium | reverse complement strand
ATGATTTGTGATGACGCATCTGAGGAGACTGATTGAGTTTCGACTGTTTGAGATTGAGACGGTGCTTGCACGTTAATGGGAGGGACTGCTTCTTGTCCATCAAGGACGATAGTATCCATTCTCTCGGCTGCATAGGGTGTGGGCATGTCGTTTTCAAAGTAGTCGTCTTTGGATGGACGGTCATCCACACTTGCAACGCGCTCACTTGCAGCAGCACCTTTGTCAGCCTGGGGGCATTCTGCGAACTGATCGTCGGTGATCTTCGGTTTGTTCTCAATCTTCAATAACGAGTCACGGGCAAATTGTTTCGCCTATTCGTCCATCTCATCAACAACAGGACACCTTGCCGCTTTTTCAAAATAGGTGGAGGCTTTGTCTATATCGCCCTGGTTAGCGAGCAAAGTTGCAAGTTCAACGTAGAGCACGGGCGAAGAAAGGCCTTTAAGGGCTGCGCATTTTGATTCAAGGAATGCTAGACACTCCTGCGATTTTTGACTTTCTTCGGTCTTTCTCGCTATCAAAACGTATTTCAGACAAAGCTTCCTGCAAAGCAACAACATGGTATCGTCTTCCGGCATAGGACCTTGATTGCTACCGAGTTTTAGGCTTTGTTCGTAGTGGTGGATAGCTTCGTCGTCAGCCCCTACGTTAAATAACTCGCTCCCGATAAACGCGTGGGCTTTAACCTCGGCATCCAAAGGCAGTCCGTGGCTCAGAGCTTTGCTTATCAGATCGATCCGCTCTTCAGGAGTACCGCGGTCCATTAAAATCATTCGCAAGGATTCCTCGAAGAGTTCTTCTCCATTTAAGTCACCTAATTGGTTGCCAGCTTTCCTTGTCGAATCCTCAGATTCCGGGCGGCTTCCTGTTTGAGGCGAAAAAACTGTATTATGTCCTGCTTGCGAAGATTCACCGGAATCTTTTTCTTTTTTATCCGCAGACAACGTCTCTTCGCTTGCCGACCGAGTTGTTGAGCATTCTTTTGCAGTTAAGTCGTTTCCACACTTCTTGCAAAACCTAAAATCGAAGTTGTTAGAAGTCCCGCATTTGCCGCAGATCAGTGCTACAGGTTTTCTCTGATTGGAGAATATGGCACCACATCTCGAGCAGTATTTCTTGTCCTCCTCGTATTCCTTACCACAGTTTGGGCATGATCTCATGACCGGGTCACCATTGTTCCGCAGTACCCGCAAAATACGGAGTCACTGGGAATTTCGCGGTTACACAAAGGATTAACACAGTGCAAATCGGCACCTGTTTCGGTCGGCATGTCAAATATTCCATCGTCATGCTGAGCTCCACTGGCGGGATCACACCACAGGGGTTTTTCGTATGTGTTATCTTGCTGATACGTGGGCGGAGCTTCAGGAGTGTCCGGTCCCGGCTCGCCCGTTACATAGTCAATGATTTCTTGCGCCCCTTCTGCGACCTGGGGCAAAGGATTCAAACTCAATGCCAACCGCGCCTCTTTCAAGGCAGCATCGTCATCGCCCAGGCCTACATAGGCTTCAGCAAACATTTTGTGACCCGCTGCAGATTGTGGTTCTAAGGCAATGGCCTGCTGCAAATACCCAATAGCCTCATTAAACATATCCATCTCAATATAACACCGACTAATGCCAAGATATGCAGTGGTATTCTCTGGATTTGTCGCTAAAATTCCTCTAAAGATTTTGAGCGCCTCGTCGTATTCCCCCTTTATCGCATGACAGAAAGCAAGATCTACCATAGCTCCTGCATCTTCGGGATCACACTGCAGCGCGTTCCTATATGCATCGATTGCTTCATCGTAGCGCGTTAGTTCCGAATATGCATCGCCAAGCGAGGCGTACCGCATAAAGTTAGCGTCAGTATCGTTCTTGCTTACCTTGGCTTTCTCCAGTTCGGCAAGCGCTTTGTCGTATTCCTGTCGCTGGATATATAGAATGCCCATACTCAAACACGTATATTTGTAGAAAAACAAAGAGTATAGTTTTTCCGCGGGCCAGCCAAAAGCATACCAGGGCAAGGTAAAAAATGGAAAGGTAAAAATCCATGCCCACGGCCATTCACCGACTTTTTTAAGAACCCAGTTTAGAGGTCCGGATGCAACGCCCAATGCGTATACGTACAGGCCCATAACGATTCCCAATGGAATGGAAGAGAACATGCCAGATACGAGTCCACCAAAACCCCCGGCCGATGCGCCTGTAAAAGCCATGAAGACAAAATAAAACAACCATGTCCATCCGATGTAGATAGGAACCCTGAGCCTAACATCACTCACCCTGAACCACGAGAGAGAGGTCCTGACAAACTCATTATCCAGTATCTTTTTGTATTCACCCGATTGTATTACACTTTTCAAAACCCGTGACTTGTCCACCAAACTAGAATAAGTAGCGCTTGCCGCCGTTCCCAAATCTGCCTTTAGTTCATTTGCTTTTGGCGAAGCGGTACGCTCCGCTTGGCTCTTTTCAAAGAACGGATTCTCGCGTAAGCCTTCATCCGATGAGCTGCCTTTATCTAGCTGGATATCAAGACTGGCAGTAGCTTCAGTTGTTTTTGGCCCTAGCCGAGAGGCGCTCTGAATCTTGGATTGACCAATACCCAGCGGTTCAATGTCCAAAGCCAACGGGGCAAGTTCGGTGTACGTAGGGGGTGTAGTAAGACTGCTCGCGCACTCCATGCAGAACCTTGCCTTTGTCGGATTTTCCTGTCCGCAATTGATACATTGTACAAACAGAGCATTCCCGCATTTCGTACAGACCCTTGCGCGATCGTGATTTTCCTTACCGCATTTACCGCATTCCACAATACCCCTCACTCGTACGAATCTATAATCAGCGGATGCTGCGCTCATCTTGCAACGCTACGCTGGAAATCCGTGTGACTCCGTATAAGTCTATTCGGCACAAGTTCCCTTTTGTTAAGCAAGTGACATAATAAACTATACAATACCGATCAACTTTACAATAATTAGAATGATCGTGGGAAATTGTTTTCCATTTTAGCGTGGGATTTATTCTCATCTCTTCTTAGACGATAGAACTGACCGATTTGTTGTTAATAATAAATCGGTTCGCTACCGCGCGGGCTTTCTCTGACCATCTAGATTCTTTGCGCTGGGCTCAATAGGCCCAACACCTAACGAATCCGTTTACTTTGTTAAAACCTTTTTCAACGGAAGTTGTGATACGAGCGTCATACTTGTTGAGCAACAGCGATCATCATCAAAGAAGATTGAGCAACAGCGGCGATAGTACGGAAGGTCACATCGGGAAACAACGGAAGACGCCACAAGATGAAATGGGATTTTTTAAACAATATACCTTAGGTGTCATATGGCGGCTGGGCTCCTGTTTTAAAAAACAGCTAGTGAAACACACGCGAACATGGCGGCGGCATGGCTACACGAAAATGAGAGGGGAAAAGACCTGTGGTGCATGCGGGGATGGAAAACCCCACAGAATGGAGGATGTTGTTATGCAAATCAAGATGCAAGACGCCATGCAAAGGCAAGAACTGCTCATCCGGCTTGCCGGTGAGAATTGGGAAGAGTTCGTCATCGAATGGGAACAACAGATGGGCTTCTGGTTGCAGGAGATAAGAGAGGTCGTAAAGGATCCCATGGCAGGACGACGGGCTTTTGATATCATCGAGGAGGCGCAAAATATGCTCAGAATGTGCGGAAAAAGAGCTTTCGCGGAACATGGGGCAAGAACAACCGAAATGCTGTTGGAACCCATTGAGGAAGCTATCGGGCGGCTGTATTGAATGGACCGCAAGAGGAGTTGGTGGACATGTTCAAGGACAATTGTTGCGCGATGATGAAAACCATGATAAGTGGCGGCCCGTGCAGAATGACCGCACGTTTTGGCAGGAGGCAAATTTACCGTGAGAAATCCAGAAATCCGTCCCAGCGAGATCAATCAGGGAACCGTTAAGGAACTTATAAGGCATGCGGAGGGCGAGACACCCCTCGTCCGTGTCATAGAAGACACCCATACAGGCACTGCTAAGGCACAGTTTGCCCTGAGACTGTCCGGGGTGGACTATGAGGGGGATAATAACAACAGCACCTCAACGAACAATACCGGTCCATGTACAAGCATGCGCTATATTTCTTCCATCCTCGATGGCCTTAAGGGGTCCCAGTCTATTGAGGTCCTTTGCAGCGTCACGAGGAAATCCGTAGGCGGCCTGCAGAACGAATGGAAGATCGTAGGAACCGCGAGTGAAACAGGCAAGGAAAGAAGTATCAAGGACGCCATAGGACTTTTTGAGAGCGTTAACGTTGTTCTCAAAACGATGAAGAGCGAATATCAGTTTACTGCGGTCAACGACAGTCACGAATTCGAGACGGATCGTGACAATTATCCGTGGTCCACGACAATCGAACCCGCTGACAACGTAACCGTCCTTGAGAAAAACCGTCGCCCCATAGGCTTTCTTGTCCCTGAATCCGTCTCGCAAGAAGAGGTGTCCATTGTATTGCCAATGCAGCCTAGGAAGCATATCCAAGGCTACCTCGATTCCCTGTATTGCGGCGCACCCGCGAGACCAAAGAATGTCCGCCTCATCCTCTCGATTGCCCCCATCGAGCTCGACACCACCGAGCAGACAGCAATCGAACGCATCCTGAACGGATTGAAAACGGGCAGGAGAATCGTACGCAGGACGGATGGCGGCAAAGAGGAAGAATTCGAGAATCAGACTCAGATCGCTAAGTCCATCGCATTGCTCGAGCCCTGGGCAAAATATCCTTCCGGCTATCGGGTTCACTGCAGGGTCGATGCCGACAAGCCTATTCCCGAGAGCCTCCTGTCCATGATAGGGAAAGATGTCTTTCATGACTGCCGGGTCTGTGTACGACCGACCAGCATCGCTGATCAAAAGGAACACACGGCAACAGCCGACGAGAAGCAATCTGTATCAGTGATTAACCTCAGTGGCTGTTTCCACAAGACCGCAGTACCAGTGCCGCTTTTCCCCAGCGCGAAGACCCTCGCCGAATCGGGATTCAGACGGCAGTACGGCAGCATCGCCCGTACTGGCACATCCGACGGCATCCTCCTTGGCCGCTGTGGCTCGGACGCCTGGTCAGACAGCGTCTGTTATCCGCGGGGCGACAGGGCGAAACATTGCTACATCATTGGCGCTTCGGGTACGGGAAAATCCACGCTGCTATACCAAATGATCATGCAGGATATCAAAAACGGTGAAGGCGTCACTCTCATAGACCCCCATGGCGACCTCTATACACAGGTCCTTGGGTCTATTCCAACGGAGCGCTGGGGTGATACGGTGATCGTTAACCCATGCGATTTCGAATATGCCGTGGGTATCAATTTCCTTGAGTGCAGCAACAGCCCTTACCAGTCCGTAGAAATGAACTTTATTATCAACGAAATGATCCGCATCATAGACAGGCTCTACGACCTGAAGGTGACTGGAGGGCCTATGTTTGAAGCATACATGAGAAATAGCATCGCACTTCTCCTTGAGGCGGATCAGGGGTCCGCTACGCTCATCGATGTGCCGCGCATCTTTGAAGACGATAATTTTAGGGAAGCATTAATCAAGAGATGTCAGAATCAACTGGTCACAAATTTCTGGACGAAACAGGCGCTAAGGGCCTGCGGAGATGCCTCACTGTCTAATATAGCGCCTTACATTACCAGCAAGCTCAACCAGTTCACCACGAATGCCCTGCTGCGCCCCATTATCGGACAGCCCGTGAGCACAATCAATTTTCGCAACATCCTTGACGAAGGCAAAATTCTTCTTGTCAATCTATCCAAGGGGCTCGTGGGGGAATTGGACACGCAACTCCTCGGCATGCTCATCATTGGCAAGATCTTCAGTTCCGCCATGGGCCGGATTGCCGTCCCAGTCGAGGAGAGGCGGCGGATGTTTCTCTATGTTGATGAGTTTCAGAACTTCACCACCGACACCGTGGCCCATCTCCTTTCCGAATCAAGAAAGTTTGGTATCTGCCTTACTTTGGCAAATCAGAACCTCTCACAACTTGCGACCGGTCATGGCAGGAACAATGTCCTGGATTCCGTTCTGGGCAACGTCGGAACGATACTAATGTTCCGGATGGGTGTCCTGGACGTGGAGAAGATGCAACCCTACGTAAAGCCATCCTTTACTGCACGCGACCTTCAGGAGCTTCCTGACTTTCACGCTATCGCAAGAATGCTGGTACACAATTTCCCGCAAAGACCCTTTGTCTTCAATACCGTGGCAATGACCGAAAAGGCACATTCGCAGAACCTCCCGGAGGATATCATGGATATTTTGCGCAAGTGCTACTCCAAGCCGACACGTGAAGTAGAGCAGGAAATCACTGCAAGGCTCGCAGGAGGAATATTTGACAACAATAGTTGATAAGTTCATTGGCGGCCCTTATGCGTGGAGTCAAGCCGCGAAAGGTAGGGCTAGCATTAGTGGGCGCTGCAGGTGACGAACGCCTTCTCTGGGAGAAGCCCGTCCTCGCCTACGTTACCTTGGGCATCTCCGCCTTCAGCATCGTCCTTACCGTTATCTCCGAAACCCGAGCTTGTCCGCTACTAACGTTCGTTCATTTGCGCTAGGCCGAGATCGGTGACAGTGCCGCGAAGATCAAGGAGAAGGGTAGGAACGGTAAGGGAGTGATTGAAATTATGAGAATCATCCTTAAAGAAGATAAAAGATCACCATAGCAGAAAGCTCTGACCGACCACAGGCCCTGAAGGATGGATTGGGTACCCGGTAATTTACGCAAGCAAACCCTGTCGCTTTACGTAATCGATATCGAGCCATTTCTTACCACGATATGTGTCCAGCGAAAGTCGCACAGCACCATTTTCCAGCATATAAGACACGTATAACTGGTGCCGGGGGTCCGAAAGGATGTCAGGTGTGAAGGCGGCGATATTCGTGCCGCCGGCATCCCGGGCGGACTGGACGAGCAGACCCCTCTGACCCGCCCTGTGGAGATAATCCCCCAGGCGGTGCGTGAAATCGTACCGGTCCGAGACAAGGTCGGGGAATTTCTTCTCCTTCCCCCTGAGGTCGACAAGGATGCCCGAGGCATGCACTTTGAATACCCGGCGTTCCGTTATTACGGATTCAGCCTCCATGCCCACATCGGTCAGGAACCGCGTCCAGTGGAATATGGTCTCGTATACCGTCGTTATGATAGCGAGGCTTCCGTACCAGACACCGAACCTCGTGCCGTCGCTGAAGCGGCCCTTCATGCCGGAGCAAACGGTATCGGGCGCCATGGAGACGCCATACGTAAAAGGTCTCCCGATGACGGAGGCGTACTGGTCATAGCCCTGGCGCTGCCGGGTAACGAGCGCCTCACCGTAGGCCCTGGCACCGGGGTCGTCGCTCAGGTCGTCGAGGAGGTCCTCCGAGGGTACAACCGTTGCAATGTTGCGGAAGACAGATTCATTGAAGTCGACCGCGGCGGTGATGAGATTCGTGAACACGGCCTATATCCCGCGCTGCATGTCGAGATAGCGCCTCACGGTGAGGAGCCCGAGAAAACCTTCATCGCGGATGACGTCGACCGGGCTCTTACCGTTGAAGGCCTTGTTCGGTGCGGTCGGCCAGCGGTAGACGAGCTCCCGGTTCCTCGGG
>JAJFUL010000357.1 GCA_021372425.1 Spirochaetaceae bacterium | reverse complement strand
TTTGCTCCATACTCAGAGGGGGTTCACCCTGATCGAACTCATTGCTATTCTCGTCATCCTCGGGGTGCTTGCCTCTATTGCCGTTCCAAAATATTATGATATCACACGCGAATCTCAGAATCGCGCGGCCCTTCAGGCCGTGACGGAAGGCAAGGCTCGCCTTTCCATGAATTACGCCCGACTCTTCCTGGAAAACGCATCGCCGCCTGGCGCCTCCAGTCTCGTCTTTGCAGTCGGCTCAACGGCATATGTGGGAGACTACACCCTGACATTTTCAACCCTAACGGCTTCATCGGATATCAAAATCATTGCCTCAGGTAAAGCCGGTGTTCAGGGTACCAACAGCGGTGTGTGGCTGATGCCGAAATAGCGCATCCGTTTTTCCGGTGAGCACCGTACGCTTTTTACCTTTCATTTCTTCTGTGTTAACTCCCTGCCGATTTCCCGCCGGATGATCCTTCCGAGCTTTCCGGGAGCCACCTCGTACGCTGATACCTCGGAATTCCCTGCGAGTTCCGCAAGCCATTCATCCAAGGGGACTGCGCCCTTGAGCGTCAGGCATCGCACCGCCATGCGGGCAAGGGCACGCTTGTCCTTCATCCGGTCGTAAAGCTCCACGAGTGCCAGCTGCGCCCTCGGGTTTGCCGGGTTCATGCGCAGGGCCTCTTCCCAGCACTGGGCCGCTTTGTTCCAATGACCGAGTTGTCGCCAGGCTTCCCCCGATATTTCCCAGGGATGCGGGTGGTTCCATTTCAGCGCAATGGACCTTCCCGCCGCCTTGAGGGCGTCCCTTGCATTTCCCTTTCTCAGGAGCAACAGACCGTAGAAGTTGATCATCTCGACGTCGTTGCGATGCTGGGCTATGTGGTGCTGCACCAGTCCCCAGGCCCCATCCAGATCACCCTTCTTCAGGTACACCGTTGCCAGGCCCACGATTGCGGGTGGATAGTCCGGGAATCTCTCTAAAGCCTTCAAAAACTGCTGTTCCGCCCGGCCGATATCCTTTGCCTGGTCGAGGTAGTAGATCCCGAGATTGTAGGAAGCGATGCCAATCTGCCTCAGATTGGTATCCCGGTTCAGGTCTTCGGCGGTTTTCAACTCTAGATAAGCCTCGTCGTACATTCCTGCTTCATAATAATGCTTGCCAAGATTGATATGGGGGCGGCTCAGACTGGGGGCCTTCCTGACGTTTTCGAGCCAGAGGTGGACATCCGATCGCAAAACATCGTTTCGCTCGAAGGTCGTGTGCCCCTGAAAGGCCAGGAGCAGCGCGAAGCCTGCGGCCATGAACGCTTGAAACCCTTTGCGGTAGGAGAAATAATCCAGGCAGCGGGCCATCCCGTATGCAACCGGCACGAAGACGAACATCGACGGGATGAAATTGCGGTGCTCGAAGACGAGTTCCAGGGGGATCACCGTCCCCTCCACGAGGTGATTCAAGAAAAAGAACAGGATGGCAAAGGTCAGCAGGGGGTACTTCCTTGCTTTCGCGGCGGCAAAGAGCAGGCAGAGAATGATCGCGACGATTGCGCCCAGCGTGGTCCAGGGGTCGATGATCGATCGCGAGATGTCGACGTCGTGCAGAAGCATCAGCCGCGAGGGGATCGGGTATAGAAGCAGGGACACATACAAAAACAGTACCCTTGTCTGCGTCAGGAGACGCTCCAGAGGCGAAAAGGGCCTCACCCCGGCCTCGTAGGCTCCCCGCTGCAGGGAGAAATCGGTGTAGATCAACCCGAGCACGACCACGACGGCAAGCGGAAGGATCGACCATTTCAGGGTTTTTTTGACGGACCCGGGCGATACCCCCTGGATGAAGAAAAGATCATAGAGCAGAAATGCGACAGGCAGGACGGCGGTGTTTTCCTTCGTGGCAAAGGCCGCCAGGGCGCATGTGCCGCAGAGAGCGAAAAAAGCCGGCCTGCGCAGGCTCTGACCGGCAGTGCGTCCCCGGGCGTAGAAATAAAGCGACGCGACATAGGCGAGCCCGGCCATGCTCGCCATCCGCTGGACGATGATCGTCACTGCGTTTACCTGCAGCGGGCTCGTGGCCCAGAGAAACGCAGTCAAAAGGGCGACTGGATAGGCGACGCTGCCGTATCGATCTTTCATGGACGGCAGTGCGAGCGTCAAGCGGACCAGGAGAAACAGGAACCAGGCCGCCGTGACATGGATGAT
>JAJFUL010000183.1 GCA_021372425.1 Spirochaetaceae bacterium | reverse complement strand
ATCCTGCGCCTGATGAACACTCCTTTGGTTTCTGCCGGGCCACTGTTGCTCGTGCTCATAAAGCTCATACTCTTGGAGCTTTGATCATCGCTTTTCCTGCTTCCCAAGAAATAAGTCGTCGTTTGTACAAAAGCGCCCTCTCTGGACCGATAACCGATCACGGGATGGAAGACCAGTTCGTCGGAGGGATAGTAGATGAATGGCAGCCAGAGGATGGGCACTGCACCGATGTAGAGGGTCGCACCCGAAAAGGCCCAGTCGCCATTCTCGAAAAGCCATACTTTCCTGGCACTTAGGTGGTAATGAGGGGAAGGCTCATCACAGGCGGTTATCCGGCCGGCCTCCATGATCATCATGTCGTTTGCCCTTTTCAACAAGGTCCCAAAGTGGAGTATGACAGTCCTACTCATTCCTGAGGAGGGTTCGAGATTGTATACACCATCGATGAAAAAGCCCGAGTAGTCATCCAAATCCACGATAAGGGAATCGCCTGAGAAGGAATCATTTCGCTCATTGCCCTGTCTGATATAGGTAATGTTCCCTTCGGCCTGGATGATGTTCTTTTCACGATCGAAGATGATCTCGTCCCCGCTGATGCGGTGCACGAAATCATCGCTGGTTTTTGCGGATATCGTCAGAGGGCCTTTGATGCGGATCAGTTTTTCCGAGCTTTCCTGCAGGCTGATGTATTCAAGTGCCGATGCACCTTCGATCGTGACGACAGTCTCGCCTTTTGGCGAAGGGGGCGGCTCGATCCCAAAGAAAGCATAAAGCCTGGCACGTAGGCTTTCGCTGTTGCCGTCTGTCGGCAACCCATACTTCTGGGCCATTTCAACCAGTTCGTAATAGGTACTTACGGCTATGTCCAGAGAGAGCGTCTGTCTTTCGAGGTCTGTCATGGCAGAAAGCGCCGCGCTGCCAGCGGCGGGGTTGCCAGCCTGACTTGATGTTCCTCCGGCCATTTCCTGTGCGGAAGCCGCTCCCGCAAGGCTCAGGAGCACCATGAGCAAAGCTGCGATTCTTGACATCAACAGGATACTACACTGCCAATCTGCAACATGCAACTCGGAAAGCCTACGGGAGATAGCTCCGGAGGTATTTCCCCGTATATGAGGAGCGGCATTTTGCAACCATCTCAGGGCTGCCCTGAGCGATGATAGTACCCCCCCTGTTGCCGCCTTCCGGCCCCAGGTCGATCAGCCAGTCCGCCTGCTTTATTACGTCGAGGTTGTGCTCGATCATGACCACCGTATTTCCAGTGTCCACAAGGCGCTGAATGACTTCCATCAGCTGCTTCACGTCGGCAAAATGGAGGCCCGTCGTAGGCTCGTCCATGAAATAAAGCGTCTTGCCGGTAGGTCGTTTCGAGAGCTCAAAGGCGAGCTTGACTCGTTGCGCTTCGCCTCCGGAAAGGGTCAAAGCCGACTGTCCGACTTTCACATAGCCGAGGCCAACCGAAAGCATTGCCGTGAATTTGTGTGAAATTGCCGGTATGTGGGCAAAGAATTTCGCCGCTTCCTCGATGGTCATGTCGAGCACATCGGCGATGTTCTTGCCCTTGTAGCGAATATCCAAGGTGTCGGCATTGAAGCGCCTGCCGTGGCATACGTCGCAGGTGATGTAGACATCGGGCAGGAAATTCATCTCGATCTTGATGGTTCCGTCACCCTGGCAGTTTTCGCAGCGGCCGCCCTTGACGTTGAAGCTGTAGCGCCCCGCCTTCCAGCCCCTCGCCTTCGATTCTGGCAGACTGGCAAAAAGCTCGCGGATTGCGGTGAATACACCTACATACGTGGCCGGGTTGGAGCGCGGTGTTCTGCCAATCGGACTCTGGTCGATATTGATGATCTTGTCGATATAATCGATACCTTCGATGCTGTCGAATTCGCCTTCCTTGAGATTGGTCCGCATAACTTTGTTGGCGATGACTGGATAAAGCAGGTCGGTGAGGAGCGTGCTTTTGCCAGATCCGGACACTCCCGTTATGCATACGAACATGCCTAGCGGAATACTGACGTCGATATTCTTGAGGTTGTGCTCGCGCGCGCCTTTTATGCAGATGGAATATCCATTGCCCTTTCGCCTTACGGCAGGCACTTCGATCTTGAGCTTTCCGGCGAGGAACTGCCCGGTCAGGCTTTTCTCCGCTTGCATGAGTTCCGAAGGCGTGCCCTGCGCCACGACTCTACCGCCATGTTCGCCCGCACCCGGCCCGAGGTCCACTATATAATCGGCTGTCCTGAGGGTCTGCTCGTCATGTTCAACGACTATGAGCGTGTTGCCGATGTCCCGCAAATAAGTGAGCGTGTCTATGAGGCGCTGATTGTCCCTCTGGTGAAGGCCGATCGACGGCTCGTCCAGTATGTACAGAACACCGACCAGCGAACTGCCGATCTGGGTGGCAAGGCGGATCCGTTGCGCTTCTCCGCCCGACAGGGTGGAGGCCTTGCGTTCCAGCGTGAGATATTCAAGCCCGACATTCTGCATGAAGGTCAGGCGTGCCTTGATCTCCTTGACAATCTGCTTCGAAATCTGCTTTTCGACATCGGTTAGCTGGAGCGAATTGAAAAATTTGAGGGCTTCTTCGACGGACAAGGATGAAACCTCATGGATATTCTTGCCGCCGATTGTCACGGCCAAGGCTTCCGGCCTGAGCCGCTTCCCCCCGCAGGCGCTGCAGGGCTTTTCTGTCATGAAACCTTCCAGCCATTCCTTAATGCCATCGGATGTCGTTTCCATATAGCGGCGTTTTAGGTCGGCCAGGACGCCGGGAAATCTTGTCTGATATTCGAAATGTCCCGTATTTTCCCTGTTGTCGTAATGCACATTTATCTCATCATCCGTACCATAAAAAATGGCTTTCATTGTGCCTTTGGGCAACTCCGCGAATGGCGTATCGAGGCTGAACCTGTAGTGCTTGGCCAGGGCTTCGAAGCGCGAACGGTTCCAGGCCGAAGACGGGTTGTAGGGGATGCATCCGCCTTCATTGAAAGAAATCTTCGGATCCGGAATCACGAGCGCAGGATCGAATTCCAGGTTCACGCCTAGTCCCGAGCAGGAAGGGCATGCCCCCTGAGGCGCATTGAATGAGAAAAGTCGCGGTTCCATCTCGGGAAGCGAGATGCTGCATTCGGGGCAGGCGCCTTTCTGGCTAAAGAATTCTTCCTTGACACCTTCATCGCCTTCGCGCGAGACAATGACGATGCCATCGGCGATCTGCAGCGCCGTTTCGAGGCCTTCCGAAATCCTGCGCCTACTGTCGGCGCTGAGGCGTATGCGGTCCACGATTATTTCGATTGTATGTTTCTTCTGTTTTTCCAGGGCCGGAATCTCATCCAGGCTATACAGTTCCCCATCGATCCGGGCCTTTGAGAAGCCTTGTTTACGCGCATCTTCCAGTAGCTTCCTGTGCTCTCCCTTCATGGCCCTGACGACTGGTGCCAGTATCTGGAGCTTGGTGCCGGATGGCCATGAATGTACGACATCCAGGATCTGGTCCAGACTCTGCTCCCTGATAACACGTCCACACCTGGGGCAGTGCGGAACTCCGATGCGCGCATACAGAAGCCTGAAATAATCATATATTTCAGTGACTGTACCTACTGTAGAGCGGGGGTTCTTGTGGGTTGTCTTCTGCTCGATCGAGATTGCGGGCGACAGGCCTTCGATGTAATCGACATCGGGCTTGTCCATTCTGCCCAGGAACTGGCGGGCATAGGCGGAAAGGGATTCCACATAGCGTCTTTGCCCTTCGGCAAAAATCGTATCGAAAGCAAGCGAACTCTTGCCAGAGCCCGACAGGCCCGAGATAACAATAAGCTTGTTCCGGGGCAATTCCAGATCGATGTTCTTGAGGTTGTGCTCGCGGGCACCTTTGATGATAAGCTTGTCCATATCCAGTACGGCAAGAATACGCCTTTTGGACATTCAAGACAAGTAGTGGTCTACAAATGTATAGTAAAAAAATCGCTTTCAGCGTAGTCTCCCGTCAGGCTGCCCCTGCTGCCTATGATTTCGCTGAACTAAACATTGAACTTGAAGAAAACGATATCGCCATCCTGGACGATATAATCCTTGCCTTCCTGCCTCAGCTTTCCAGCCGATTTGACGGCGATTTCCGAGCCAAGGGTGACAAGATCGTCGTAGGAATAAATTTCGGCCTTTATGAATCCGCGTTCGAAGTCTGTATGAATGACGCCGGCAGCCTGCGGGGCCTTATCGCCAGCCCTGATCGTCCAGGCGCGACATTCGTCCGCTCCCGCCGTGAAGAAGGTGCGCAACCCGAGCTGTCTGTAAGCGGAATGAATGAGGCTCGAGAGCCCGGATTCCTCGAGTCCGATTTCTGCAAGGAACTCGCGCCTCTCGGCGGGATCCTGGATATCAGCCAGTTCGGCTTCATATTTTCCGCATATGACGACAGCCTCGGATTCCATGGATGCCGATATTTTCCTCACCTGGTCTACATAGGCATTGCCTTTCACGCCACTCTCATCAACATTGCACACAAAGACTTCTTTCTTCATCGTTATGAGAAATGCCGCTTTCACAGCCTCCACTTCGTCCTTGTCCAGCGCCACGAGTCTGGCTGGTTTTCCTTCCTGGAGGGCGGGTCGAATCTTCTCCAGCGCAGCAATCTCCTTTTCGGATTCCTTCCGGACGAGAGGATCCTGAACCTTGAGCTGTTTCTTCAATTTGTCCAGCCTCTTGTCCAGCGTTTCCAGGTCCGCAAGTGCCAATTCGGTATGTATGACTTCAATGTCGCTGACTGGATCGATCCGGTTGGCCACATGTACCACGTCGGGGTCGTCAAAGCAGCGGACAACATGAGCTATCATCCCCACTTCGCGGATGTGGGACAGGAACTGGTTCCCGAGCCCCTCCCCTTTGGACGCCCCTGCGACCAGGCCGGCTATGTCAACGAATTCGACGGTGGCAGGCACTCTTCTTTTTGGCTGAAATTTCTGAACAAGCGTGTCGAGGCGACCATCAGGCACAGCCACGATGCCGACATTCGGATCGATGGTGCAGAATGGATAGTTTGCCACCTCTGCTTTTGCGCTTGTGAGAGCCGAAAATATCGTCGATTTCCCTACGTTGGGAAGGCCAACAATGCCACAGTTCAATGCCATTCGGTAATTATCATTGAAAAACCTGATTCGTGCAATATGGATGGCTGATTATGAGCGCAAACTGTGTTTCAAAAATTGAAACATTAATATTAAAAATTGAAAAACTTTACGATTTTGGAAAGACAGTGTACTATGTAAAGCATAAAATCCTGAAAGGAGCCACCGATGCCCGATATCATGCCTGAATTCTCGCAGAACGCCAACAACATGCACAAGTCTGTCATCCGCGAACTGCTCAAACTGACGCAGCAGCCGAACATAATATCTTTTGCGGGCGGCCTTCCCGCCCCCGAGACATTCCCCACGAAAGACCTGGCCGACGCAGCAAACAGAGTCTTTCAGAAGAATGCCGAAACAGCCCTGCAATATGGCGCGACCGAAGGCGACAATCAACTCAAGGCTGAGCTGATCAAATACGAAACATCCCGCGGCCTCCATGTAGAAACAAAGAATCTGCTCATCACATCGGCAAGCCAGCAAGCTTTGGACATGATTCCCAAAATATTCCTCAACCCCGGCGATTGCGCCCTTGCCGAGCGCCCAACGTATCTTGGCGCCATCCAGGCCATCCAGTCTTACCAGGGCAGGATAATTGGCATTCCAAGCAGCAATGACAACGACGGCTTCAACATGATCGAGCTCGAGAAACGCTACGAAAGGGCGAAAGCACACGGCGACAGAATCAAATACATCTATATAATTCCGGATTTCCAAAACCCTTCCGGCATCTGCTGGAGCCTCGAGAAACGCAAAGCCATCCTCGAGTTTTCCTACCGCGAAAAGCTTTTTATAGTCGAGGATTCTCCCTATCGAGAAATCCGATTCATCGGTGAGGAAATACCCTCGCTATATGAGCTCGACCAGAAGGGAAAGAACATGGGAAATATAATCGACCTGAAGACCTTCTCCAAAATCCTGGCCCCTGGTACCCGCGTCGGCTGGATACTTGGCCGCGAGGATGTGATCCAGAAGCTCGTCACCGCGAAGCAGGCTGTGGATCTCTGCACCAGCCCCTTTACCCAGATGTGGATCGCGGAATACTTGGCAACCGGCAAGCTGGAAGCACTGATCGAAAACACGAGGAACATTTACCGGGAAAAACGCAATTTCATGCTCACGATGCTGGACAAATACATGCCCAAGCGCTACGACCTGACCTGGACCAAACCAGAAGGCGGGTTGTTTCTCTGGATAACGCTGCCCCACTATATCGATACCGAGAAGATGTTCTACAAGGCCGTGGAGAAGCAGGTCGCCTATGTGATTGGCTCCGCTTTCTATTTCGACAATCCGGAGCACAATTCGATGAGAATCAATTTCTCCTATTCCTCTTTCGGGCAGATTGAGGAAGGAGTGAAGCGGCTCGCTTCCGTCATTGGCGACGAGATCAAGGCGCACGAGGCGGGACCCCGCGGACAGACCACTCCCGAAGGGATATAACGGTATCTCTTTCCCTCGTCTGTGACACTCTGAAGGCCCTT
>JAJFUL010000179.1 GCA_021372425.1 Spirochaetaceae bacterium | reverse complement strand
GCCCCCCAGGACGACGGCAGCGATGACCGTCATATCCATGCCGAGGAGGTTCGTAGGGTGGGCATTGATCATCATGGATGATCGCACGATTCCTGTTACGCCGGCCAATGCACCAACAATACAATAAATGAAAATCTTGGTGCCCAGCACATTGAAGCCGGTGCGCTCGGCTGCCGATTCGTCTCCACCTATGGCATAGATGCTCCGGCCAAGCATCGTGTATCGCACAATGAAGAATGCCAAAAGCAGGGCGCCTAGCAGAATCAATATCTGGACTGGCATTTCCGATGAAAGTCCCGATTTGCTGTTGGTAGCGATAAACAGGCTGGCTTTTCCGTGGGCTGCCATAGAGGGGCAGACCGGAGATTCGCTAGCGGCAAAGACACCTTGCATGATTCCCGTGAACAGGCTCGATGTGCCCAGAGTAACCACCATAGTAGGTTGTTTGAGAACGCCGATCAGTACACCGTTTATGGCACCCATGATCAAGCCAAACCCTGCCCCCATGAGATAGGCAACAATTACATTGCCGGAGTAGTTCATGTTGAGCAGTATCCTGTTGGTCAGGAACATGGCCAACGAAGCTATGGCCGGGAAAGAAACATCGAAACCGCCCGATATGATGACCATCAAGGCACCGATGGCAAAGAGCCCCGGAACGATCATTGATCGCGTAAGGTCTACAAGGTTGTTGCCGGTGAAGAACTGACCAGATTGAATCTGTATGACAATGCTGAGGATGACAATAGCCAGGGCCACATAAGGCTCTGACCGCTTGCTCCAATGTTTCGCGCTATTCATGCCGTCTCCTTTTGCCCGACGCCAGTAGAGATTTCACCAAGCTCTTCTACCGTCGTTTCTTTGGATAAGATTTCCCGGACAATATGGCCAGCCCGCATGACAAGTATCCGGCTTGTACAGGCAATGACTTCCGGCAAGTCGTCTGAAATGACAATGATAGCGAGGCCGCGCCTGGCCAGTTCCCGAAGAAGCGCATGGATATCGTATTTCGAGCCAATATCGACGCCTACCGTCGGTCCATTGAGAATGAGCAGAGAAAGGTCGTTGGCAAGCCATCTCGCAAGGACGACCTTTTGCTGGTTGCCGCCCGACAGTGTCTGAACGGGCACTTCCCTGTCCTGTGCTGCTATCGACAATTCGTGGATCCATGCATCGACTTCCGTCTTGATAGATTTCCTCTTAAGGATTCCCCAATGCATACTAAGCTTGTCGAGTTTCGAAATGACGATATTCTTGCTGATCGGTTGTGGCAAGAAAAGGCCTTCCGTCAAGCGATCGGGAGGGACATACCCAATACCTTTGCTTATGGCATCGCTTACCTTTTTGATGCGGACAGGCTTTCCTTTTATCTCGATCTGGCCTGAATCAGGCTTATAGATGCCGAAGAGCGTCTGTACCAGCTCCGTCCTGCCTGATCCGAGCAGACCCGTGATACCAAGGATCTCTCCACCTCTTACGTCGAAGGAAATATCTGAATAGGCTCCTTTCAGCGTCAAATGGTGAGCCGAGAGGACTGGTGTTTCGGAGAGACTTACTGGTGTGTAAGATTCTTCCGCGAATTCGCGCCCTGTCATGTAGAAGGCAAAGGTACGATCGTCGAGATCGGCAGTATTCCCTGAGGATACATTCTGCCCATTCCGGAAAATGGTGTAACGTTCGGAAATTTCGAAAACCTCATCGAGCTTATGGGACACAAAAAGAATCGATATGCCTTCGGATTGTAATTTCTTGATGACGCTGAAGAGGGCTTTTACTTCTTTTTTGGTAAGGGCGGCTGTAGGCTCATCCATAATGATGAGCTTGGCGTCGTAGAGCAGGGCACGGCAGATTGCACTCAGCTGGCGCTCGGCTACGGACAGATTCTCGACTCGTTCGTCGAGATCCACTTTGAAGCCAATCTTGGAAACCGCCTCGGTGGCAATTTCCCGCATCCTCCGGTAGTTGACTATCTGACGCTTTGATTTCAATTCCATGTTGAGCGAAAGGTTTTCCATGACGGAAAGGTTCGGGAAAACCGAGAAATCCTGGTAAATTACCTGGATGCCTTGGTCAATCGACTCCATCGTGCTGATATGTCTGTATGGCTTGTCATTGATCTCGAAACTACCTGAATCTGCCTTGTAGACACCGGAGATTATCTTGATCAGTGTTGATTTGCCGCAGCCATTTTCACCTGCGAGGCAATGTATTTCTCCGCGCCGGATTTCCAGATTGACACCTCGGAGGGCCTGGACGCCTCCAAATGATTTCTTTATGTCATGAATCTTCAACAGAATATCTGACACGCACTGCCTCCCTGTCGCCTGAAAAAGCCTTAAAAAAAACGCGGACATGGCCGTTGTTAGCCCGTCCGCGTGGCATCATGTCCTATTCAATCAGAAGTTGAAATCATCGATATTGTTCTTATCGAGGACGATCCATCCGGATCCGACAAGGATTTTCTTGGAACCGGGCGCAAACTGGAGATTCTCGTAGCCTTTGAGCCCCAGGTTGAGACCATTGCTGATCTTTTCGCCCTT
>JAJFUL010000170.1 GCA_021372425.1 Spirochaetaceae bacterium | reverse complement strand
ATGATGCCGAAGGGATTTTCCCGAGCGAGGAGCATGCAATGAAAGTGCTGATCATTGGTGGTGCGGGCTATATCGGAAGCCATGTGGCGCGGCTGTTTGCCGACCGAGGACACAAGGTCGACATCGCCGACGACCTTTCGTCGGGCAGCAGAGACAACCTTTTCCCCGATTACGGGTTCTTTCAGGGCGACATCCTGGATTACGCCTGGCTCCTGGGCGTCATGAATCGGGGCTATGACGCCATCGTGCATCTGGCTGCGAAGAAGGCAGCCGGCGAGTCAATGATCGTCCCGGAAAAGTACGCCACCCAGAACATCAGCGGGACCATCAATATCCTGAACGCCGCAAGCGAAGCCGGCATCAGGAAGATCATCTTTTCGTCATCGGCGGCGGTCTATGGCGAGCCGCAGTACCTGCCCATCGACGAAGAACATCCGCAGCAGCCCGAAAATTTTTATGGCTTCACCAAGCTGGAGATCGAACGGATCCTGGCATGGTACGACCGCCTCAAGGGTATCAAGTTTGTGGCGCTTCGCTATTTCAACGCCGCCGGCTATGATCCGACCGGGACAGTGCACGGGCTTGAGAAGTCCCCGGCCAACCTTATCCCCGTTATTATGGAAGTCGCGGCGGGCATGAGACCGCACCTCGACATATATGGGACGGACTATCCCACGGAAGACGGTTCCGGCGTGCGCGACTACATTCACGTGTCAGACTTGGCCGAAGCCCATTACCTCGCCCTCGACTATCTGGCGCGGGGCAATGCGAGTATGTCCGTCAATCTGGGTTCGGAACAGGGCCTTTCGGTCCTGGAAATAGTGAACGCGGCGCGTCGCATCACCGGAAGGCCGATTCCTGTTGTCATAACGGACCGGCGGATGGGCGATCCTGCCAAACTCGTCGCATCCAGCGCCAAAGCCAAGGATACGCTGGGCTGGCAAGCCCGGTATTCGGACCTCGAAACCCTGCTCGAAACGACCTGGCGCGCGTATCAGAGGGGCGGCATCAGCAGCAAGTAATCGCAAGGAGTGCATAATGAACAAGCAGGTTTCTTCATGGATTGAAAATTCGGTGGACCAGATCATCGAACTCGAGAGCCTTCTGACCTCCATCCCGGCGTTGGCGCCTGAGTCGGGCGGGCAGGGGGAACTGGACAAGGCGGTCGCCCTCGAAAAGTGGCTGCGCGGCAACGGCATAACCGACATAGTCCGCATGGACGCGAAAGATCCCCGCGTCGCGAGCGGCATACGGCCCAACATGGTCGCGACCATCCAGGGGAAGGACGACAAATCCAGGCTCTGGATCATGGCGCACTTGGATGTGGTGCCTGAGGGCGACCGCTCGATGTGGAAGACCGATCCATGGAAAGTGGTCGTGAAGGACGGTACGCTGTACGGGCGCGGCGTCGAAGACAACCAGCAAGGGCTCGTCTCCGCAGTCATGGCTGGCCTGGCCTTCGTCAAGCGCGGCATTGTTCCTGAAAAGACGATCAAACTGCTTTTCGTGGCTGACGAGGAAGTCGGTTCAAAGTTCGGAATACAACATATCATCGAGAATTATTCGCTTTTCAACAAGGACGACCTCATCATGATTCCGGACGGTGGCAGCGTCGACGCCACAGAAATCGAGGTTGCCGAAAAGAATATCTGCTGGCTCAAGGTAATGACGAAAGGCAAGCAGACCCATGCAGCTATGCCCGACAAGGGCGCCAACGCATTTCTGGCGGCCAGTGATCTTGCCGTGCGTCTCCATGCTCTCGAAAAGACTGTATTCACGGGGCGAGACAAGCTTTTCGAGCCGGATCGGACGACGATCAACCCGACCAAGAAGGAAGCAAACGTGCCGAATGTCAACACCATTCCCGGCGACGATGTGTTCTGCGTCGATATGCGCATTCTTCCGCAGTATCCGGTTTCCATGGCCCTTGTGGAGGTTCGCAAGCAGTGCGCTGCGATCGAGGCCGAATATGGCGTGAAAATCGAGCTGGAAATTCTTCAGGCCAATGAGTCGAAGGCGACACCCGCGGATGCGCCCGTCGTCCTGAAGCTCAAGAAGGCGATCAGGGAAGTCTACGGTGTGGATGCAAAGGCGATCGGCATTGGCGGCGGCACCGTAGGCGCCTACCTGCGCCAGATCGGCATCGACTGCGTCGTGTGGTCCAAAATGAACGAAACGGCCCATCAGCCCAACGAGAGCGCTTCCATCGCCAACACGATTGGTGACGCAAAGGTTTTCGCCAGTCTGGCCTGCTGAAAAGCGCGGCTTTGCTCAAGATGGCAGCGCCCCGGCACGACCTGTGCCGGGGCGCTGCCATCTTTATGCGAAGAAGAATTCATCACGAGCGTCTATAGCTGCCTGAGCCGCCTAGTACCTTGCAAGGCGCTTATTGCCTTGTCGGCACCTTCAGTTTCTGCCCGACGGAAAGAACACTGTTCGTGCTGATCCCGTTGTTCTTGGCGAGGGTGGTGGCGCTTGTAGAGAAGAGGCGGGCGATTTCCCACAGGGTGTCGCCCTTTTTCACTGTATAAGTGTCCGTGAAGGCGACGGTGCCCGAGCTTGCCGAAGCGCCGCTGGTGCCACCAGAGCTGCCAGT
>JAJFUL010000165.1 GCA_021372425.1 Spirochaetaceae bacterium | reverse complement strand
AGACGGATGCTGGCGTACAGGCCCCTGATGGCCGCTACGCCGCGACCATGGCGGTCGATTATCTCAATGGCGACGTGGTCGAAAGCTCGACACCAGCAATCCTGGTGGACAGGGTATTCCCGAAGATCGATGTAACTGCCGATCTTGCAATCATATCGCCGAATGGCGACGGACGATCGGACTCTGTAAAGATAAGCCAGAAATCCGAGCCTGGCGACGACTGGACCGGGACGATAACCAGCCCTGACGGCAAGCAAGTGCGGATTTATCGCTGGAAAGCCAATGCGGCCGATTTCGTATGGGACGGCAGGGACGAGAATGGCACGCTTGTCAAGGACGGCAGCTACCAGTACAGCGTCGAGTCGACGGATGGCGCAGGCAACAGGACGAAGAGCCGCAGTCTGCTGATCGCGGTGGAGACCGAGAAAAAGACGGTGCGTTTCGACGCGGACATGCTGGCATTTAGCCCCAACGGCGACGGCAAGAGAGACGCCATGCGGTTTGGCGTAAAGGCGCAGTACCCCGAGCGGGTCAAGAGTTATGAACTGGCAATTTACCCGGCCGAAACCGACAGCGCGAGTCTGCCGGTGAAGAGCTGGAAAGGCGGGAGCGATATCGCGGCCTCCTACGAGTGGAACGGCACAGGCGACTCGGGCCTCCCCACCCCCGATGGCGCATACCGCGCCGCCTTGAAGGTGGTGTACAAAAACGACGACATGTTCCAGGAAGAGATACAGCGCATAATTGTCGATAGAGTGGCGCCCAGCGCCTCGGCTTCCGCCGATCGCGACGTCATTTCGCCGAACGGCGACGGTCGCGCCGATACGGTCACGATAACGCAGGACTCTGTGCCCGGCGATACCTGGAAGGGACAGATAGCGTCCTCCTCCAACAAAGTAGTGCGGACGTGGACCTGGCAAGACCGCGTGAGCTCGATCGTGTGGGATGGCAAGGATCAGGCCGGCACTGTCGTGGCCGATGGCATCTACACGTATACGCTTACTTCGGTCGACGTCGCGGATAATGCTTTCGCGATTGCTCCCATAAGGATACAGGTCGATGCCGCGAAGAAGGATGTCAGGTTGAGCCTGGATCAGAAAGCCTTCAGCCCGAACGGAGACGGCGTCAAGGACACGCTGCACCTCAACCTCAAGGCTCCGAAGCCGGAGACGCTCAAACATTACGAGCTGGACATCCTCGCGCTGGATGAAAACGGCGGACGCCAGAGCGCGCCTGTCCGATCCTGGAAGGGTGATGTCGATATCAAGGAACAGTACGAGTGGGACGGCAAGACCGATTCCGGCATAGCGGTTCCCGATGGCAGGTACCAGGCTTCCTTAAGTCTTGACTATGCCAACGGCGATAATTTCCAGATTTTGAGCGGCCCCGTCGTGCTGGACACCGTGGCGCCAAAGATTACTGTCTCGAGCGATTATCTCCTCTTCTCGCCGAATGGCGACGGGATTAAGGACACTATCGTCATCCACCAGAAATCTGAACCGGGCGACGACTGGGCGGGGATGATCAAGAACTCAGGCGGTGCGACAATTCGGTCGTGGACCTGGAAGGACGCGGCAAAAGATTTTAGCTGGGACGGCAAGGATTCGTCGGGGTCACTCAAGGACGGCCAATTCAGCTACGAGGTGACTTCTGTCGATGAGGCAGGAAACAAGGGGTCAGCCAGCCTGACAGGCATCAGGATTGATGCCACCAAGCCTAAGGTCTATGTGACTGCTTCCGATACGGGCATTTCACCGAACGGCGATGGCATCCGCGATGAAGTCTCCTTCGGCATCGTGGTGGAAAATCGCGAAGGCGTGGAATCCTGGCGCTTCTCACTCAAGGACGGGAAGGGGATCGAGCGCAGCTACTTCAGCGGCGTCGGCTCGGATGTGCCTGCCCGGCTCGTCTGGGACGGGCATGACATGCAGGGACAGGTTGTGCAGGATAATTATGTCGGCGTACTCGAAGTGCGTTATTCCAAGGGAGATATCGCCACGGCGTCCAGCGCCCCGATCGTCGTGGACATTGACCCGCCCAAGGCAGACATCACGGTGAGCCCCGAGTATTTCAGCCCTGATGATGACGGCGTCGATGACCTGCTTACCTTCGGGATCCAGGTTGACAATGCAGCCGGCATCGTGGACTGGAAGCTCGATATCATGGAAACGGCTATTGTCGAATCGAATTCGCCGGATTCCCCCAGCTCCGAAAGGCTTTTTATGGAATGGAGCGGAAAGGGCAAACCGCCTGTCAAGATTGTCTGGAATGGCAAATCCTCCAGCGGTGAGCTTGTGGAATCGGCCACCGATTATCCCTTCAAGTTCGTAGCACATGACGTGTTGGGCAATTCGACGACGGTGACAGGGATAATCGCCGTGGACGTGCTGGTCATGCGCGATGGTGACAGGCTCAAAATCAGGGTACCTTCCATCGTGTTCAGGGCCAACCATGCGGATTTCGAGGGGCTGCCGCGTGAAATTACGGAGCGCAATGAAAAAGTAATCGCCAGGATCGCCCAGATATTGAACAAGTTCCCCGATTACCGCATCAGGATCGAGGGTCATGCGAACAACATAGGTAAGATGCTGGGCTACTCGCAGGCAAAGATACAGTCGGAAGAGACCAAGGAGCTGATACCTCTGTCCATGGGAAGGGCCGAGCTTGTGCGAAGCCTGCTTGCCCAGCATGGGGTCGATGCCCGACGCTTGAGCGTGCAAGGTCTGGGATCGAGCGAACCGGTCGTGAGTTTCACTGATGTTGAGAATCGCTGGAAGAACAGGCGGGTAGAATTCATCCTGATAAAGAACCAATGATGGATCGGGGCGAAGCTGGCCTGCCTCACAGGCTAGCTTCGCCCAATCACCTTACAGGCCAGGTGAAAAATGACAGGGCTGCCGGCGATCATGTCGCCGGCAGCCCTGTTTTAGTGCGACACCCTATAGGATATCTTCAGGCTTGTCAGCTGCCAAGAGCCGCGCGGTCAATCCTTCTTCCTTGAACAGATGGGCGATCTCGCCCAGGAAGGCCAGATGCTCTTCAGGCCCTTCGCTTTCAGGCACGAAAAGCAGGATAAGTATGGTCACCGGTTTTTCGAGCATGGCAATCCTGAACCCCTGCCTGTGCGATCCAAGGCATACGATCGGCTCCTCTATCCCGGGCACCCTGTCATGGAGCAGCACAACGCCAGGCTCGATCTCTATGGGCTGGCGCTGGACATTTTCCGTAAGCCTGGTACCGAATTTGCTGGACAGCTTCCGGTCGAAAGGAAAAGCCGATGATACAAGCTCGAATATACCATCCGCAATGGCACTGTGCTGCATGTTTACCCGGACCGTGCCATTGGCCACTGCATGCTGCAATATCCTGGACAAGCCTCGGGCAAGACCCGAGGAAGCCGGCCTCGGGCTGTCGGCCGAAGCGGAAGATGTCGGCAGGCTGTCCTGCTCCTCTTCTTCCCCTTCTTTTTCGAGTCTGGCAGGGCTGGGGAAATATAGCATAAGCAGGTTGGCCTCTGGGAATTCCTCGCCAACCCTGTGAGGCAGACGCTCTATGGCGGGATGCCATGAAGGTTCCGAAGGCCTGGCGCTGAAAAGCACGAAGGCTTTTTTCCCGGATGGAATTTGCCTGAGTCCTTGGTTGGCTTCTTTCCATGAGTCGATTTCCAGGGTCTGGAGCGAACCGGAGAAGCCTTTCTCCTTGAATTCCTTTGCCAGGCTGGCACCATGGCCTGTCAATGTCATGAGCAGGACTTTTGCCTGGTTTTTCCTTGCAAGAGCGTTGAGAGCCCTGACCGCTGCCGGGAAGCCAGTGTGCTGATCGCAGAGCGTCGGCACGATCACTATGATATGCGGTGCGGAGAATGGCTCGATCGTCCGGGCTACAAGCACCATCTGATTGCCGCCGCTTATGACCTGGTCGATGACCGAGCCAAAGAAAGCATTGGACAGGCGAGGGGATTTGTTCCATCCAATGATAATAGTGTCGGCGTCCTGTTCATGGGCCGTATCAAGAATACCCTTTGCAACATTGACCGCCACGTGCGAAATCGGTATTACGGGCACCTGTGCGGATGCCCCTTGCATGACGGCGGCTGCAAGCATCGTTTCGGCATATTGCCTGTTTTCGGTTTCTGGCACCTCGCCGGAGATGACTGCAAGAGGAAAAACCGGGGCAGTCGAGTCCTGTCCGCGAATCACGATTCCCAGATCCATCAGAGCCTGTGCAGTTGCAGGCTTGGAAAGCGCCACGAGGACACGGTTTCCCTTGGGCGGATTCTGAAAGCTGGCCTGGGGGCTTGCCTTGGGAAGAATCGAGGATTCCGAATTTCGGGCAGCAACCGAGGTCAGGCTGCTGGACAGAACCACGAGAAGGACTGCGCCAGTGACCAGTGGCTGGTCAAGAAGGCCCATGCTTCCTGCGACAGACACGATTGCGAGCGAGAAGGCCGCATAATTCGAGGAATAGCCAAAAAGCAATCCGCGATCAGCCTTCGAATAGCCAAAGGATTTGGCGGTAAACTGCGCGGCGAGGTATTTCGATCCGATGCTCAGGACGACCGATCCCACTACCAGGAGCAACAGAGCCGGTATCGATGAGATGATCGAAAAATCAGCCGAGGCGCCAATGAAGATGAGAAGGAAGGGCACGAAAAATGAGTTGCCCAGGAAATCGAGCCTGGCAGCTGTCGTTCTCGATGCCGCGATGTAGGGCGCAATGAGGATGCCGGCAAGGAAGGCGCTGATATAGCCGGGGATGCCAAGAAGGAAACCGATATAGGCGCTGGCATAAAGCAGGAAGAGAAAGAAGATGGCATCGACAGTGCCCTGCGTCCTGGTCTTCTTCACGATCAGGGAGGCAATCCTGGGCAGTATCAGGATAAGGGCGAGGAAGAAAATCCCGTAGAGCAGAAGGTCCCGACCTGTTGAAAGGGGGTTGCCATCCGGCAGGAATGCGCTGATTGCGAAGAGGATTATAACCACCATGATGCGCGCCAGGCCTGCGCCGCCCCTGCTCACTTCCGCGGAATCCCTGCCCAGCAGGTCGGGACGCTGGAAAGGATGCGAGGCGAGCGTTCCTGACGAAGCGAAAAATGCGCCAAGCAGTATGGCCGACTTGATGCTCTGGTGGAACAGGGCAAGTCCAAAAACGAATCCGGCGATGAAGGGGATAAGGAAGGTGGCCGCGCCGAAGACAGCCGTCTGCCGCCTGTGTCTCTGCACAAGACGGAGATTCACCTCCAGACCGGCAGAGAAAAATACAAAGAGCAGACCGAGCGATCCCATGAATTGCATGAGAATATTGGGTTCGAGGATCCCGGAGACCTGTGGGCCGAGCAGTATCCCAGCAACGGTAATGGTTGCAACGATGGGGATGCTGAACTTGTCGGAAATATAAGGAGCGATGACGGCCATCGCCATGATTATGGCGATAATGCCGGAGGGTTCATTTATCGAGTTCATATATATTGAGTGTAATATTTGCGCCCTTTGAACGCAAGGCGATTTACCTTGCCCTGCAACTTATTCTTGAGGTTCTCCGACAAAGAGGACTTCTGGTTCGAGCTGGAACCCATAGGCGCTTTTCACCCTCTCCTGCGCCAGGGCGATCAGCCTTAGCATGTCGTTGGCGCTGGCGGTTCCCCTATTGATGAAGATATTGCCATGCCAGGGGGCGATCTGCGCATCACCCATCCGCATCCCCCGTAGGCCAAGGCTGTCGATGATGACGCCGGTCGGCTTTCCGAAATTCCTGTTGTTCCTGAACATCGAACCAGCCGAGGGGAAGCGGTAATGCCCCTTCGCCACCCGATCCATCCGCCTTGCGCGCATGATGCTGGCTAATGCCTCCGGCTTGCCCGGACTGACTTTGAGCCGGACCGATACGATATACCGGCCGGCATATCGACCGCCTTTTTGAAAAGGCGAACTCTTGTAAGCCCATAGCGAGGCATCATTCACGAAATATTCCAGCCTGTCTCCCACATCGAGAAGGGTGAATCCCTCCACGATCTCCGAAATGTCCTTTTCATAGCAGCGCGCGTTCATGAAAAGCGCACCGCCGAGGGTGCCGGGCATGCCATAGAAATTTTCCATGCCTTCCATGCCGCGGGCAAGATATTCCTCTGCCAGCCTGTCAATCCTGATGCCTGCCTGAACGACCATTGAAAGGCCGGAAGGCCATGCTTCGGCCAGGCCGTTCGTGTCAATCACGGCGCCGCGGATTCCCTTGTCGGACACAAGAAGATTGGCTCCACCACCCACTATGAAAACAGGTATGCCCTCGGCGGCGAGGATGGCAACTGCCCTTCGAAATTCGCTTTGAGTCCTGACGGCGATGTACAAATCCGCAGGTCCGCCGATCCTGAACGTCGTGTGGTGCGACATAGGCTCGGCCAGGATCGTCGTCGTGCCTGCGATATTGATTTTTTGGGCAATTTGCCGTAGGGTTTCCATTATTGTATTATAGTGGCAATTGCCTTAATGAAATGCAAGTCCATTCGGAGGTTCCCGATGCCGGTGCTGAAGCTGTTCAATACGATGGGGCGTAGCCTGCAGGAATTCGTTGCCCAGAATCCTCCCAGTGTGGGTTTCTATGGCTGCGGTCCGACGGTCTACAACTACGCGCATATCGGCAACCTTCGAACCTATGTCTTCGAGGACATTCTCGTGCGGACCCTGCGCAGGTTCGGCTTCAAGGTCACCCATGTCATGAATATCACCGACGTGGGGCACCTGTCCGGCGACGACGATATGGGCGAGGACAAGATGGTCCGCAGCGCCGAGGAGCGCGGGCAGACCGTCCTCCAGATCGCCCAATTCTACACCGACGCCTTTTTTGCGGACACGGACAGGCTCAATATCGTCCGTCCCACCATTGTCTGCAAGGCCACCGACCACATCCAGGACATGATCGACCTGATAAAGCGGATCGAGGCGAACGGCTTCACCTATATGGCCGGCGGCAACCTCTATTTCGATGTCTCAAAGTTTCCCCATTACGGCGAGCTGGCCAACCTCAAACTCGAGGAACTGAGGGCTGGCGCGCGGACCAAAGTCGATGAAAACAAGCGGAATCCCCACGATTTCGTCCTCTGGTTCACCAAGTCGAAATTCGAGAATCAGGCTCTCGTCTGGGACAGTCCTTGGGGGAGGGGATACCCCGGATGGCACATAGAGTGCTCGGCCATGAGCATGAAATATCTCGGCGAAAACTTCGACATCCATGCCGGCGGCATCGACCACATTTCCGTGCATCATACGAACGAAATCGCACAGTCGGAAGCGGCGACGGGCAAGCCCTGGGTCAGGTACTGGCTGCATGCGGAATTCCTGGTCATGGACAATGGCAAGATGTCCAAGTCCAAAGGCGATTTCCTTACCCTGCAGAGCCTGACAGACCGAGGCTTCGATCCGATCGACTTTCGCTATTTTTGCCTCGGCGGCCATTACCGGAGTCAGCTGACCTTCTCCTGGGAAGGCATGGAGCAGGCAAAAGCATCGCGAAAGTCGCTCGTCGAGCGGATTCTCGACCTCAGGGAAAAAGCGCAGGGCAAGGTGGCAGACGTACCGGGCGGGCGGGCGAAGGAGCGGCTGGATCGCTTCGATGGATACCTTGCCGACGACCTTTCGGCCCCCAGGGCTCTGGCAGAACTCTGGCAGCTTGTAAAAGATCCTGAAATCCCGCCGGCCGAAGCCCTCGCAGCAGCATTCGACATGGACAGCGTGCTGGGGCTGAAGCTTTCAGAAGCAAGACGGGAAGAGCAGACCTTCGATCCTGTCTTTGCCGGGGAAATCGAAAAACTCGTTCAGGAGCGTATTCTTGCCAAGAAATCCAAGGATTGGGCCAAGGCTGATGCCATCCGCACCGGTCTGAAAGCGAGGGGAATCACGCTCGAAGACACTCCTGCCGGGACGATCTGGAAAAAGCTGTGAACGATTCTGCGTAACAATAAGGATATAACAATTGTTATCAGTTGATGAGAAGCATGACGATTCGGATTTCCGCGCAATCTATGAGGAAAACTGCGACATGCTCCTGCGGGTAGCCTACCGCATCACCAATTCGACTGAAGCCGCTGAAGATGTCGTTCACGATGCCTTCGGAAAGATGCTGCAGAACCACATGGCCTTTCCATCACATGCTGATGCCAAATACTGGCTCATCAGGGTCGTGAAAAATGCAGCTATCAACTATGCGAAGCGCAAGGGGCGCGAAACCAGGGCTTACGAGAAATGGTGGCGCAGCGAAGGGAAACCGATCGAGAACACCGAGGCTGGTTCGATTTCATTGATGGAGACCGGTTCCGATGCCGGCGTACAGGATTCAGCCGAGGAAGACTTGCTGAAAAAGGAATCGGCCGAAGAGGTCAAGAAAGCGCTCGATGCCCTTCCTGACCGGCTGAAGATGGTTCTGATATTGAAGGAATACAGCGGGATGAATTACAGGGAAATTGGGAAAGTGCTTGGCATAACCGAGGGCAATGTGAAAGTAAGAGCATACAGGGCGCGGTGCGCGTTACTCGAGAGCCTGAAGCGGGAGGATGATCATGTGTCCAGATGATTCTCTCTTGTCTGCCTATGTGGACGGCGAGGTCCCTTCCCCCTGGAAAGAAAAAATGGAATCCCATATCGGGGAATGTCCGGCCTGCACAAAGCGTATTGTCACGTTCAGGATGCTGGACAAGGATATTCAGGCGCTTGAGACGATCAGCCTTGGCCAGAGCTTTGCAGCTGCCAGCAAGCGGATAGCGGCCGATCTCGACTTCGACCACGCCGTCGCAAAACCTTCAGGCAGTGCTGGCAAATCGCCGGACATGGTCGCCATCGGGGGCAAAGGCAGGCTCATGAAGGCAATGTCGCGAAGAGTCTCGATTCCTGCGCCATTGCTCGCTGCAAGTTTCCTGGTCATTGTTTTCCTGGCGGGGATCCTGCTTGGCGGGAAAGTCTTGTCTGCGGGAAAGGCCCAGACCATGGCTTCGGCCTCCGGGACTATAGCAGCCGGCGCCGATTCCATGGAAAGTATCAATAAATACTGGTCATCGCAAAATTCCACACAGGGCATAACCATCACGATGCCGAGCGAAGTGTCGTTCGAGCCGCTTGGTGATCCTGTGATAATGACCTATGAGGAACCTGCCGCTACTGTGCCTGTGACGGATGGCAGCCAGGGAGGCGCAAAACCTTAATGCGGGCCTTGTTTTCCATTCTTCTTCTCTGCTTAGGGATAGCCGGAGGAGTACAGGCCCAGACGCCCGGCGCTCCTGGCGAAAGCGGGCAGGGCCAGTCCCAGCCGCAGAACCCTGCCGAGGAGATTGCCCTATTCCAGATCCGTTCTGCCTTCTCGCTGACGCCAACCATGGTTCAAGTCCTTCAGAAGAAAATGGCGGATTACGAAGCCCAGTCCGGTGCAAAGCCGCAGACGGGCACCACGGGTTCCAATTCTGGCTCAAATACCGATGCATCATCAACCCCGGGCTCTGTGGCCAAGACCCAGCCTCAAGCTGATCCTGTGACGAAAATACCCTGGAGCGACCTACTTTCGAAAAGTGTCCCCATGGCTACTCCCTTCGATATCAGGGTCGTCGGCGAAAAGATCGTGGCCATAATGCAGATCGTTCCACTGGACAGGGATGAGAAAGGAGTCAATCTGATGATCCAGACCCAACTTTGGATCAAGCAGTCTGACAGTACAGTCTCCTACCGCACCTTTGTCCAGCAGATGAACCTCCCGCCGGGAGCCCGCATCTTCTACTATCCCCTGGGCTTCAATGCAAAAGACGGGGCGCCCATCGTCGTGGAGATCAGGGTAGATGTCCTTGAAAAACCCAAGAAGCTTCACTAAGCCTTGAGTTCCGGGAACATGAACCTATGAACCGCAAGCGCAGGACGATCGTTGTTGCGGCACTGTCCCTGGCCTTGCTGTTTCTTGCGCATGCCGCCATCTGGCAATACAGGGTGCCCGTCATTACTTCGATCGAGCCTCCAGGTTTCCAGGAGGGAGTCCCCGTCCGGATTCGAGGCAGGAATTTCGGCAATGAAAAGGAAGGGGGCATGCTGCTCCTCGATGGCGTGCCCGCACTGCGCTCGGCTTGTCTGGAATGGTCCGATGAATGTATAACCCTTGCAGCGCCAATGCTCTATGATTCCTGCCTTGTCAGGGTCAAGACCTCGCATGGTACCAGCAATTCCGAAATAATCATCAATGAGAAGACTCTGCCGGTTCCTCAGGACGGCGGGGACGTCCAGGCCTTAGGGCAGTGACCGGCCGGCAACCCCGGCCCACGCCA
>JAJFUL010000152.1 GCA_021372425.1 Spirochaetaceae bacterium | reverse complement strand
GTTTACTTTTGTATCCACCAAAGAAACTATACGACATTTTCATGCTCCTGTGATTGGAGCGGGCTTGAAGCGCCTCAGCCTGAGTGCATTCGACACGACAGAGACCGAACTGAGCGACATGGCGGCGGCAGCTATGACGGGCGACAGAAGGGGGCCGCCAAAAGCGTAAAGGAGTCCTGCCGCGATCGGGATACCCAGGATGTTGTAGCCGAAGGCCCAGAAAAGGTTCTGGTGGATGTTCCGGATTACGCGCCTGGAAAGGGAGATGGCCGTTGGCACGTCGCGCAGGTCGTTTTTCATCAGGACGATGTCGGCGCTTTCCATGGCGATGTCAGTGCCCGAGCCGACCGCGATGCCGATATCCGCCTGGGCGAGGGCCGGCGCGTCGTTGATGCCGTCGCCGACCATGGCGATGAGGCCGCCTTCCTTCTGGAGGCGTTTCACTTCTTCTGCTTTCCCTCCGGGCAGCACCTCGGCAAGTACCCTGTCGATGCCCACCTGGCGGGCTATGTGTTCCGCGGTTTTTCTGTTGTCACCGGTGATCATGGCAACCGAGATACCCATCGCGTGCAACTGCTTTATGGCGGATTGTGCGCCCTCGGCGATTGTGTCCGCGATGGCGAAGACGCCCACGAGCCTCGCGTCGAGCGCCGCAAAGATAACGGTCTTGCCCTCGGATGCGAGACGTTCTGCGATCACTTTTGGGGACTCCGGCCTTAGGTCGGGTGGGGTCATGTCGGGCTGGGCAAGGTCGACGCCGGTTTCATCCATGAGTACTGCGTTGCCGATGCAAAATTCCGAATTTCCGAATTTGGCGCGGATTCCCTTGCCGGGCAGAGCGGTGAACTGGTCGGGCATGGTCAGTTCGAGCTTGAGAGCTTCCGCTTTCGCGACAATGGCTTCGCCGAGCGGGTGCTCGCTCGCCTTCTCCGTGGATGCGGCGAGGGCGAGCACTTCGTTTTCCCCAAGGGCGGCGCGATTTTCGCCAAGAACAGCGTAGCTGCCGACCAGAATGATGTCCGTAAGCCTCGTCTTGCCCGTCGTGATGGTACCCGTCTTGTCGAAAACGACCGTGGTCAGTTTGTGTGCCGTCTCGAGCGCTTCGCCGGACTTGATCAGGATTCCGAGCTCGGCGCCTTTCCCGGTTCCAACCATGATGGCGGTTGGAGTCGCCAAACCGAGAGCGCAGGGGCAGGCTATCGTGAGGACGGAGACGAATATGGTGAGCGCGAAGGCGGGACTTTGGCCTGCAATGATCCAGACCAGCGCCGCGGCAACGGCAATCGCGAAGACGACAGGGACGAATATGCCGCTGATAGTGTCGGCGGTCCGCGCAATGGGCGCCTTTGAACCCTGCGCCTCCTCGACGAGTTTAATGATCCGTGCCAGCGTCGTGTCGGCGCCGATCCGCTCAGCCTTGAAAAAGAAGGCTCCGTTCCTGTTGATGGTGCCACCGATGACACCTGAGCCGGGACCCTTGTCTACAGGCAGACTTTCTCCGGTCAGCATCGATTCGTCCACGGCACTCTCGCCGCTGATGATCGTTCCATCCACTGGTATCTGCTCGCCAGGGCGGACCAGTACCTTGTCGCCGATTGCGACGTCATCGATTGGTATTTCAATGTCGCTTCCGCCGCGGACGACTGTCGCGACTGACGGCCTGAGACGCATGAGCTTCTTGATCGCCTCGCTGGTCTTGCCTTTGCTGACAGCCTCCAGGGTTTTCCCCAGCATGATGAGGGTGATAATCATGCCGGCGGTCTCGAAATAGAGCCCGTTCACCGCCGCCGTGTCGCCCTGGATGATCCTGAAGGTCGAATAGAGACTATAGAGGACTGCCGCGGAAGTACCCATCGCGATCAGGCTGTCCATGTTGGGCGCCCTGTGCAGAATCGCCCTGATGCCGACCACGTAGAAGCGCCAGCCGCACGCAATGACCGGAATGACGAGAGCCAGCTGCGCGAGCGCAAAATTGAGCGGATGCATGCCGGGATGAAGGAATTCCGGCAGTGGGAGGCCGAGCATGTGTCCCATGGCGATATAGAGCAGCAGAACAGAGAAGGTGGCTGATATGCCGAAGCGGATCCACTGCCAGCGGATTTCCTTTTCCTTGCGGGCCGCCGTCTCGTCCCGGGCTGCCTGGGATTCGATTTCCACAGCGGCGTAGCCGGCTTTCCTGACTGCTTCCTTAATTGTGGCAATAGAGGCGCTTGAATCGTCATAGGTGACCGCGATGGTTTCAGTCGCGAAATTGACCGCCGCCTCGGACACACCGGGGACCTTTCTGACGGCTTTCTCGTTGGCGATTGCGCAGGCCGAGCAGGTCATGCCGCGAAGTTCCAGTTGCTTGTGCTGTATCATAACTGCTCCAATTCTCTCCTGACTGCGAGGGCAGTACAAGTATCCTGTGCAATACTAAAGACTACTAAAAAAGTAAGATACTGCTCTTTGTCTAAATATATAATTTTTATAATATAAAGTCAAAGAGGCGATCTCAGGGGAGTGGCCGCGACGCGAGCCATTGGCGTAACAGTGAGTTTTAAAGTATCGTCTATGCCGTCAGGCAAGGCGTCAGGCAAGGCGTCAGGCAAGCTTTCAGGAGAGAGAAATGGTTGATGAAGCAACGAGCATCTATCAAATATTCGTGAGGAATTTTACGCCAGAAGGGACATTCAATGCCGCGGCCAGACGGCTTGCGGGCGTCCGGGCCATGGGTTTCGACTGGGTCTATCTGACGCCCGTCCAGCCAATCGGCCAGGAGGGAAGAAAGGGATCGCTCGGAAGTCCTTACGCCATATCTGATTATCGTACAATCAATCTGGACCTTGGGACAATGGAAGACTTTGAGGCATTCATCAATGATGCGCATGGCCTGGGGCTTAAGGTCATGCTCGATGTAGTCTACAACCATACCTCGCCCGATTCGGTACTGGCGCGCGAAAGGCCGGAATGGTTCCTGCACGACAGTAAGGGTGCCCTGGCCAGAAAATGCGCCGACTGGTCGGATGTCGTCGACCTCGATTATGGTTCCTCGCCCGAACTCTGGATCGAGCTGATCGATACGCTCGCCCAATGGCGGAAGGCCGGAATTGATGGCTTCCGCTGCGATGTCGCCTCTCTCGTGCCGGCCGATTTTTGGCGCCAGGCGCGTCAGCGAATCAATCTGCGGGATCCGGGCACCAAGGCTGACACCTATCCCATACTGTGGCTTGCCGAAAGCATGCATCCGCATTTTCTGAAAGCCATTCGCGATCTTGGCTATGGTGCATGGTCCGAATCGGAACTTCATACGGCAGCCTTCGACCTGACATACGATTATGACGGCTGGGAAAAGCTCGAACCGGTATGGAAGGGAGAAAGGCCAGCCAGCTATTATCTCGAATATCTGTTCGTCCAGGAGACAACGTGCCCAAAAGGGGCCCGGAAAATTCGCTGTCTCGAGAATCACGACCAGGAAAGGGCTGCGTCCCGCTTCCCCGAGCGAGCCTCGCTTAAAGCCTGGACTTTGTTGAGCCAGTTCATTCCCGGGGTGACCTTCGCTTATATGGGCCAGGAATATGCGATCGCCCACAAACCTGACCTCTTCGGTCAGGATCCCGTCGACTGGAGCAGCGGAGACCGTGAATTCCACGATTTCTTCTGCACTGTGCTGAAGGGCACGAAGCAGGCCAAGCAGACTGCGCCATTCTTCGCATGGCGGAACCTCGGACGCAACTGCCTCCTGCTGGAACGATTCAGCGTGGCGCCCCGGATCAGCGGGCCGGCTGCTGAACTCGCCCATTCTGAATTCGCTCGCCCGGAGACTGCCGGGCGCCTGGCTTTCGAGGACGAGAGCCTCGTAGCCTGTGCCCTCGTCAACCTTGACGGTTCGGATGCGGAAATAGATCTGCCGGAAAGGCTGGAAGGTTTTGATGTGTTGAGCCAGTCGAACGTCTGCTTGAAAGGACATGTCGTTGTGCCCCGTGAGCCGCTGCTGATCACGCGGGCCTGAAAGCCTTGGGCTCAGACCGGAATCTCGAAGACACCCTTGAGCACATGGCTCGGGCTGTAGGGATATTTGCCGATTTCTCCGAGGGAAGTGACGCCCGAAAGCACCAAGGTTGTATCGATGTCTGCCTCGATTCCTGCGATGATATCGGTGTCCATCCGGTCACCGATGATTGCAGTCTCCTCCCGCGTGGTTCCAAGGGTGCGGAGCCCGTGGCGCATCATCAG
>JAJFUL010000145.1 GCA_021372425.1 Spirochaetaceae bacterium | reverse complement strand
CGCCTGGGTATACCTTCGTGGACGATGACCGATGGGCCGCATGGCCTGCGCAAGCAGAGTACGGACAACGCACGAGTGGGGCTCCATGACAGTGTTCCTGCAACCTGCTTTCCTTCGGGTGCGGGGCTCGCCTCCACTTGGAATGTGGACCTTGTCGAGGAGGTAGGAAAAGCTATCGGGGCAGAGGCCAAGGCCGAGGGGGTCGGCGTGGTTCTGGGGCCCGCCATCAACATAAAGCGCAGCCCGCTTTGCGGCCGCAATTTCGAGTATCTGTCGGAAGATCCGCTGCTCGCAGGCGAACTCGCCCGGCATTATATCACAGGCCTGCAGTCGTCGGGCGTGGGCGCCTCGATCAAGCATTTTGCGGCGAATAATCAGGAAAAAAATCGCATGTTCATCGATGTCGTCGCCGACGAGCGAACCCTGCGGGAAATATACTTACCGGCCTTTGAGACCGCGATCAGGGGTGCGAAGCCATGGACGGTCATGTGCGCCTACAACCGCATCAACGGGACCTACTGCTCCGAAAACGAGTGGCTGTTGTCCCGTGTTCTCAGGGACGAGTGGGGGTACAAGGGTATTGTCGTCACCGACTGGGGCGCCTGCGACGACCGCGTAGCGGGGCTTTTGGCCGGTGAAGACTTTGTTATGCCGGGAGATGGGGGAATCACCGATGCAGCTATCGTGGCTGCGGTAGAAGATGGCTCTCTTTCGGAGAACTGTCTCGACGCCGCGGTTCGGCGAATACTAGATGTCACGTTCAGGGTAGTGGATGCCGCTCCTGTGCCCCAGTACGATGCCGCTGCCCACCACGCCCTTGCGCGGCGGGTGGCGACGGAGAGCATGGTGCTTCTCAAAAACGAGCCGCGGCTTTTGCCGCTGGGCGGCTTTACGGAACTCAGTGTGGGCGGGTGCGATGAACCCGGCGCCTCCTCTTGTCCTGATCAGCCCCCGGAAGCAGGGCGGCGGATCGTTTTCGTCGGCGCTTTCGCCCGGACGCCACGGTATCAGGGTGGTGGCAGCTCCCACATTGTGCCCACGCGCATGGACGATGCACTCGAGGAAGCGCGCAGCATCGTGAACGCCCGGAATGCTGGAAATGCCTGCAGGGCGAGGGCGGGCAACGGCAGCGATAGAGAGGGCGCCAATGGCGCATGGACTATCGACTATGCCCCAGGATATCGCCTTGACAGCGACGAGCCTGATCCGACACTCCTTGCGGAAGCCCGCGGAGCCGCCGCCCGTGCCGATACGGCTGTGCTTTTCATAGGTCTTACGGACCGTCTCGAATCGGAAGGATTCGATCGGAACGACATGAAGTTACCCCAAAGCCATCTTGCGCTGCTCGAAGAGGTGCTGAAGGTGCAGAAGAACGTCGTCGTCGTACTGTCCAACGGGGCTCCCGTCGAAATGCCCTGGATGGGCCGCGTCCCTGCGATCATCGAAGGGTATCTGGGCGGCCAGGCCTGGGGCGGCGCCATCGCCGATATTCTTTTTGGCCTCGCGAGCCCATCGGGGAGGCTGACCGAGACCTTTCCACGCAGGCTCGAAGACAACCCCTCCTACCTCAACTTTCCCGGCGACGCAAAAAGGGTCGAATACCGTGAAGGCATTTTCGTCGGTTACCGGTATTACGACGCCGCCAGAGTGGAACCACTTTTCCCCTTTGGGCACGGCCTTTCCTATACCGAGTTCGAATATTCGAATCTTCGCCTTGACAAGGCCGAAATGCAGGATACAGATTCACTGACCGTGCAGCTGGACGTTCGGAATGTCGGGCTGGTTGAATCGCAGGAGGTCGTCCAGCTCTACGTAGAAGACGAAGAAGCGAGCGTGCTCAGGCCGCCGCGCGAACTGAAGGGGTTCTGCAAGGTCACACTCAAGCCCGGCGAAAAAACGACGGTTGAATTCGAGCTTTCCAAGCGGGCGTTCGCCTTCTGGTCGGAAGAACACGAGGAGTGGGTGGTCGAGACAGGGGATTTTGTCATTTCCGTCGGCGCTTCCAGTCGCGATATTCGCCTCCGGGCGTCGGTTCGGCTCGAGTCGAGCACCCCAGACCTCCGCGTCTGGGATTCGAGCGCGAGTCTCGGCGAGGTGGGAAAGACTCCCGCCGGCGCAGCCTTCGCCCGGACGATAAAGCCGCGTTTTGCCGCTACGTTTGGAAACTATGCGCCGGGTTCGGCCGAGGCGGGAATGATGGAAGCGATGATGCGGGAAATGCCGCTGCGGAACCTTGTCCGCATGGGTGGCCAGGCGACACAGGATGAAATCGACAAAATCATTGCGACATTGAATAAGGGTAAAGGCAAAGATGAGACTTGAAGAAAGAAACCGCCCGCGCTTTGCAGCGTGGGCGGTCCCTATCCCGCCGGAGCGGAATTCAAGCATTAGAACGCGAAGTTCTTTGCGTTCTCTTTCGTGAAATCAGTCGGCGGTCCCATGATGACGGTCTTTCCATCGGCTTTCACGGTGATCTTGCCGACATTGGCGATTTCCTGACCATTCACGGGCTTCTTGCCCTTGAGCAGGTCGTTCGCCAGGACGACGGTGAGGTAGCCCAGCTTGCTCGGATCCCAGAGGGTCACGACGCGGAGGGAACCATCCTCCAGGTAAGGCCTGGAATCAGTCGGAAGAGCGGTGCCGACGACGGCGATCTTGTTCTTGAGGCCTTTTTCCTGGACAGCCTGTGCGGCTCCGATCGGAGTGGGCGTTGAAATGCCGATGATGCCCTTCAGGTTCGGATAGGCCTTGATCAGGTCGAGGGCCTTCTGATAGGCAACCTGCTGCTTTTCATCGGTCGGCACCTTGTCGGTGACGAGATGGAGTTTCGGGTATTTCGTCTTTGCATAGCTGAGACCAGCATCGATCCAGCCATTGAGGTTGGCAGCGGAAAGGCCGCCGGTCAGGATGGCATAATCGCCCGAATCGCCCATTTCCTTGACGAGAAGATCCCAGCAGTGTTGCCCATAGACCACGTCGTCTATCTGGTGTACTGAGAGATCGACGATGCTCTTGTCAGCCGGGGTATCCCAGTCGAGTACGACGATGCCAGCCGCTTTCGCCTTCTTGAGTACAGGGGTAAGGGCGGCAGGATCGTTCGGGGCGACGCAGATCGCATCGACACCCTTCGAGATGAAATCCTCGAGCATACGGACCTGTTCGGCAGCATCGGCTGTTGTGGGTCCCGTGTAGATGACATTGATGCCGAGGTCTTCGCCCGCTTTTTTGGCTCCGACTTCCGATGCGTTGAAATACGGAATCCCGATGAGTTTGGGCATGACGACGATCGTGACTTTCTTCGCTTGGGCGAAAGCCAGTCCGGTCATGGCAAGCAGTACCATGAGGATGATCATGAATTTTCTGGTTCTACTCATCCTTGCCTCCTTGTAAAAATTTCACCCGGACTCAAGTCCAGGTGTTTATTCTCATTTTGCATTGGCCTTCCTGCCGGAGCTGATGAAATTGATCGTCAGCACCAGGATCAGGATGCCGCCCATGATTACGTTGATGATGAAGCGGTTCACGCCGAGGATGTTCAGTCCGCTGGATATGACCTGAATGATCATGACCGCAAGAACAGTCCCGAATATCCTTCCATACCCCCCAGAAATATCCGTTCCGCCAAGCACGGCCGCAGAGATGCTCTGCATCATGTAGGATGATCCGTAGGACTCCTTGGCCGAGTTGTAGCGCGAGGACATGAGAATACCCGCGATAGCGCAGAGCAGGGCGGAGAACAGATAAACGCGGTGAAGGTTCTTCTTGACATTGACGCCCGAATAGGAAGTCACGGTTGGATTGCAGCCGATCATGTAGATTTTGAACCCGAAGGGGCTTCGTTCCATGAGGAAGTAGGCGGCTGCAACGACAACGACAAAGACGATCATCGGGAAGGGAACACCTAGGATGGTGGCATTCCCAAACCAGAGGAAGGCATCCGGGAAGCCCGAAATGGCTCCGCCCTTGGTGATGTTGAGGCAAATGCCTTCGAACAGGGTGCTGGTTCCGAGGGTCGCAAGCATCGGCGCGATGCCGATGTCGGCGACGATGACGCCGTTCAGGGCGCCGCAGGCGAGGCCGACCACGAAAAATGTCGCAATCCCTGCCAAAATAGTGGGACCGGGGCCGATTCCGGCGGCGGTCATCTTCGACAGCACGAGGCCACCTATGATCGATGAAAGCGCGGCAGTATAGGTGATCGACAGGTTCATTCCGCCGGAGACAATGACCACCATCATCGCAATGGCGAAGATGCCCAACTCCGGCAACTGGAATGCCATCGACTGGAGGTTGCGCCAGGTCAGGAAGGTTGTGGGCGACAGTACCGACATCAGGACGAAAACCCCGATGAAAATGAAGAGAAGCACTGCTTCCTTGCTCTGCAAGCGCGCTAGCGTTTTTTTATCGGTATTGCTTTTCACGGTATCCTCCAGGCAGCTCATGCTTCTTCGATATCAACTTTGGTGTTGTGGCTTTCCCGGTACCTTTTCTGCGTAACGTCGAAGCCGATGGATGCGATCAGGACGATACCCACGACGATTTTCTGCCAGAATGTCGGGATATGCATCAGGATCAAGCCATTGTTGATAACCGAGAAAAGGGCGACACCGACCAGTGTCCCCGACACCGAGCCATAACCGCCGAGCGAACTGGCGCCGCCAAGGACGACTGCCGAGATAACCTGCATCTCAAATCCATTGAAGGCGTTCGGGTCGACCTGTCTCATTATCGATGTGTGGACAACGCCGGCGAGGCCGACGATGAAACCTTCATAGGCATAGAGAAAGATGGTGATGCGGTCGACATTGTAGCCCACACGCTCCGCCGATACCCTGTTGCCGCCGACGGCGTAGATGCCGCGGCCGACAAGGGTATGCCGCAGGATGAACCATGTCAGAACTGCCACTAAAATAAGGAAAAGCAGCTGGATCGGGAAGCCGATCATCTCCTCACCTTGCCGATAGAAAGATCCTATAGTAATTCTTCCGAAATCGATGAAATTCTTGGGCAGGCCGGTGATCCAGTTGCCGTTCGTGTAATAGAGGGAAACGCCCAGGATAATGCTCATCGTTCCCAGGGTCGCGACTATGGGCGGGATCTTCAACTTTGCGACCAGGAGACCATTGATTAGCCCCATGATGGTGCCCGACAGGCAGCCGACCAGGAAAGCCAGGAAGATGTTCCCCGACACATTCATGAGGAATTTTCCCACGATGATCGTGACTGCAGCCACCATCGAGCTCACAGAGACATCGATTCCCCCCGTCAGTATGACGGGCAGCATGCCGATGGCCATGATGGCCAGAACCACGTTGCTTTTCAGGATGTCGAACAGGTTTTCTATGCTGAAGAAGGCGGGCGCAACCAGGGTGATGACGATCGATACGACTACCAGGATCAGGAGAATGCCAAGCTCCCGGCTCTGCTTCAGTCTCTGCGCTACTTTCATAGTATCTGGCTCCTCATGCTTTGCATCGCTTTCATGCGGTCACCGGTTGCTTCACACCCAGGATGGCCTTGTTCATGATTTCCTCCTGGGTTGCCGTTGCTCCATCGAACTCCCCGGCGATTTTTCCGCGCCGCATGACGAGAATCCGGTCCGCGATGGCGAGGATTTCCGACAGCTCGGACGAAACGAGGATTATGCTGATGCCGCTTTCTGCAAGATCGCGGAGCAGCTTGTGGATTTCCGCCTTCGCCCCTATGTCGATTCCGTTCGTCGGCTCATCGACCAGGAGTACCTTGGGATTGACCGCCAGCCACTTGGCCAGAACGACGCGCTGCTGATTTCCTCCTGAAAGTTTCGATGCAGACATATCGGGGTAGGGCGGCTTGATGTTCAACTCATGAATCCATTTATCTACGAGTTCTTTCTGCTTTGTCCGGTCGATCAATTTGGACTTGGTTTTGAGCCTGTCGACAACGGTCACTGTGATGTTGTCAGCCATAGTCTTGCGGAGCACCAGCCCTTCGCTGAGCCGGTTTTCCGGCATGTAAGCGATGCCATGCCTGACGGCATCTTCCGCCGAAGTAATGGTGATTTTCCTTCCGTCAAGGAAGAGCTGGCCTGTATCCTGGTGGTTGATTCCGTAGATCGCCTTGAGGATTTCTGTCCGGCCGGCGCCCACCAAGCCGGTGATCCCAAGTATCTCCCCCTTGTTTAAGTGGAAGGAAATATTCTTGAAGTTGCCCGCTTTGTTGAAGTCTTTCAGCTCGAGCACTTTCCCTGCATTTGCGCGATTGTGTTTCTGATAGATGGTGTATTCGATCTTCCTGCCGACCATCAGCGAAATGAGGATGTCATTGTCCAGTTCATCGCCACCAAAGGTCCCGAGATACTTGCCGTCGCGCAGGATACTGAAGCGATCGGAAATGGCCATGACCTCATCCAGCTTGTGGCTGATAAACAGGATTGATATGCCGCTTTCCCGGAGGGTCCTCATGATCCTGAACAAAAGTTCGACCTCGCTCTTGGAAAGCGCAGAGGTTGGCTCATCCATGATCAGGAGCTTGGCATCGAAAGTCAGGGCGCGGGCGATGGCGACCAGTTGTTGTTTGGCGACGGAGAGAGTCCCAAGCGGCGCATCCAGATCGAGCTCGACACCCAGCCGGTCGAGGGCCGCCTTTGCAGTGCTCCTGATTTTTTTCCAGCTCAGGAATTTCGTCCCTTTTTCGATATCAGTCGTTATAGCGATGTTTTCGGCCACGCTTTCGTTCGGGAAAAGCGAAAAATCCTGGTAGATAACCACGATGCCTTTCTTGAGCGCCAGAAGAGGCGTTATCTGGCTGCACCTTTTCCCGTCGATGCTGATTTCCGCGCCGGGATCCGGCTGGTAGACTCCTGAAAGGATTTTTATGAGGGTAGATTTTCCTGCGCCATTTTCGCCAATGAGTGCGTGAATCTCTCCGCGGTTTATTTCAAGACTGATATCCTGCAATGCCTTGACGCCCGGGAATGTTTTGCTTACATGCGAAATCTGCAAGAACGCGTTTGGATTCATGGGTGTCCGCTCCTGCGTATCGATGATGAGATTCTTTATCTGCAATGGAAGTGTCACCCTGTTTTCCGGAACCGTAAATGCACAAAGTAGCACGTTAAGATACACAAAATGAGCAAGAAAAACAGCGTGACAAAACTGCATGAATCGACGATATTGTTGAGAAATGGGGTTCAATTCCTTTTTCAAGTATGTGAATTCCAGCTCCCGCGATATGGCGTGGGGCATCTACTGCATCGACGCTGGTGGAGTGGAGATTAAGCCCGGCGAATCCTATCCTTATCAGGCTGAGCGTCATCCACCTCAATATTGCCGGCTATGGGAAAAAGGCAGAATCCTCAACGAATTTCAGTTCATCTATATTGCGAAAGGAGAGGGGAGCTTCCGGACGCACAACAGCGAGACACTCCTCCATGCAGGCAGCTTCATCGTGCTTCTTCCCGGCAACTGGCACTGGTACCGACCGAACCCGGAGACAGGCTGGGTGGAATACTGGGTAGGCTTTGACGGGGAGTATCCCGGACTTTTGTATGAGCGGGGCTTTTTCGGCAATGAGACGCACGTGCTGGACATCGGTGTGCACGAAAGCATCGTGGCCAGCTACAATCGCATCCTGGACGGGATTCAGTACGAGAAGCCTGGCTACCAGCAGGTGGTTTCCTCCATAATTCCCTGCATCTATGCCGAAGCTTTCTCATTTTCGAACCAGCCTGGGCTCGATCCGGGCAAGAGGGAGCTCTTCGAAACGGTACTGTTCATTTTTCAGGCGCATATCTACAGCAGTCTGGACATGGAATCGATGGCTGCCGACCTGAATCTCAACTACACGAGCTTCCGTGAGGACTTCAAGGCTTACACAGGCCTTTCGCCTTATCAATATTTCCTGGAGATGAAAATCAACAAGGCGAAGGAGATGCTCCTCGACGGCGGGCTGTCGGTCAAAGAGATTTCCTACAAGCTGGCCTTTCAGAATCCTTATTACTTTTCCAGACTTTTCAAGAAGAAAACAGGCATGTCGCCTTCGCACTGGAACGGGATCGAGACTGCAGAGGATTGATGCAGGGTATTGATTCTCTTCTTGACCGGAATGAAAACCTGTCCTATGGTTATGAACCATGAAATACGGAATTTATTACGCCTACTGGGAACAGGAATGGGCAGCCGACTACAGGTACTACATCGAAAAAGTGGCCAAACTCGGCTTCGACATACTTGAAATCGCGGCAACACCCATCTCGAATTATAGCGACAGTGAAATGGCCGAGCTGAAAGCCTGTGCGGTCGCCAACGGCATAATCCTGACGGCGGGGCATGGCCCAAGCGCGTCGCAAAACCTTGCATCGGCGGATCCTGAGGTGCGCGCCAACGCCAAGGCCTTCTTCATCGACTTGCTCAGGCGCCTCGAGAAGATGGATATCCACAGCATCGGCGGCGCTCTCTACTCCTACTGGCCGGTCGACTATTCCCGGCCGATCGACAAGGAAGGGGACTGGAAGCGCAGCGTGGAGAGCGTGCGCGAAGTGGCGAAAGTGGCAGGGGAATGCGGCGTTTCCTACTGTCTGGAGGCTCTGAACCGCTTCGAAGGCTATCTTATAAACACGGCTGAAGAGGCGGTGGAGTTTGTCAAACAGGTTGACCATCCAAGCGTGAAAGCCATGCTGGACACTTTCCACATGAACATCGAAGAAGACAGCATCGGCGGTGCGATCCGGACGGCAGGCCCTTATCTTGGGCATTTCCATACGGGCGAATGCAACCGCAGGGTGCCGGGTAAAGGCAGAGTGCCCTGGGGCGAAATCCGAGAGGCGCTGCACGATGTCGGCTACAACGGCAATGTCGTCATGGAGCCCTTCGTCAGGATGGGTGGCAAGGTCGGCTCGGACATCAAGGTATGGCGCGACATGAGCCGCGGGGCTTCGGAAGCGGAACTCGACAGGGACGCCCGCGAGGCGGTCAACTTCCTGCGCTACGAGCTGGAGCAAAAATAACGGTTCTTCCTTGACCCAAGGCGCTTTTCCACTAGAATTGTTACTATGACAATCGCCAAGGCAACGCAAACCCGGTCCTGCGCAAGGTCTGATGGATCGCCCCGGTGGTCTACCATGGATGAAAGTCGCTATGCGGAGATCGTGAATGCCAGCCGCATCCCAGCGTTCGGAATGATCAAGGAGTCAGCCAAGGAAGACAGGACACTGCGTCTGGCTCGCATATTTGCGAGCGGTTACAGCACGGTCCTGCGCATTCCCTATTCAAAACTGATGATCGACGGACCCGGGAAGGAGCGCTATGTTTTCAAGCTGCTCCAGGACTGGTGCAAATCCATTTGTCGCCAGAGCAGGATGAAGCTGAAGGTTACGGGACAGGAACTCGTGAATCCGTCGCGTTCCTACCTCTTTGTAGTCAATCATATATCTCCGCTGGATATAGCGGTGATGTATGCGACGCTGCCGATCAATGCCACGGTCGTGGCCGACAGCCTTTTTTCCTGCCTGCCGATCCTTTCGTACTGGATGCGCCTGACCTGTTCGGTCTTCGTGGAGCGGGGCAATGCCATCAATGAATTCGTCGCCTTCAAGGAGATGATACGGCAGCTCAAGAAAGGGCGAAGTCTCGTGCTCTTTCCGGAAGGCTTCCTTAACAAAGAAAAAGGTCTTGCTGAATTCAAGCGCGGGGGTATTCATGCCGCACTGATCGCCCACGTTCCGATCATCCCTGTCTGCCTTGGCGGCGTAAACGAAGTCCTGGCCTCGGGCAGCCTGACCATCATTCCCGGCAGACCTGTCAGCGTCCAGTTTGGCGAGCCCGTGGACGGAGATCTTCTGGATGAGGATTCGAAGAAGCATATCGAGACAGTAATCCGCGACAGGATAGCGACCATGCAGGTCTAAAATGGCTGATTATAAAATTGACATTCTCATCAACTCCATTCAAGATGAGAGTGCCATGGAAAATCTCAGGCTTACAGTCACCGTGATGCTTTATGTCTCCTGCATCCTGACTCTTTTTGTGGTACTGGCCGCTCTGCGGAGACGGTCTACGGCAGGAGTCTCTGCGACGAACCTGATTCTATGCGGTGTCTGCGTGGCGATCTATGATTTCGGTTATGCCAGGGAAATAAACGTCACCAACATGGTGGATGTCTTCTTCTGGGTCCGGTTCCAACATCTCGGAATACAGCTGCTGCCTGTACTCTGGTTCATGTTCGCCCTGAGTATAATGCGAAAAAGGGATGCCCTTTCGCGCTTTGTCAGAATACTTCTCTGGATTCCCCCCGTCGTCATGCTGATCCTTTCGCAGACTTTGGGCGGACTCAATCTGCTGCATCCGGATGCGCGCTTGGCTGAAGGCGGCACGCTTTCACTCTTCATGTACGACCGTGGATGGGCCATGTACCTGGTCACCGCCATCCAAAGCATCTACCTGGTGGCAAGTACGGTGCTTTTCACGATCGGGTTGGTTCGGGGCATTCCCATTCCGCGGAACCAGCTGACAATCTACTGGATCGGTTCGCTCTTGCCGTGGGCAAGCAGTCTCGCGTATATCGGCGGGATTACCCCGAACAATATGGATACGACACCGATTGCGCTCAGTCTGAGTGTGCTGTTCTTTGCCATAGGATTCTTCAAGGTCGGAATGCTCGATATCGCGCCTCTGGCCCACGACAAGATTTTCGAAGGTTCACTTAATGGCATCATGGTTATAGACAAAAAGCATCGGTTCATGGACGCCAACCCCCGCATGCTTTCCATTGTGCCGTCACTCACTTCGGCGGAGCCTGGTACTCCTGCCACGACCGTGCTTGCGGACTACCCTGACCTGATCAGGATGCTGGACAGCGGGCGGCCGTCCGCAATCGAGTTTCGGCCGCTGGGCGGAGCGGCGCAGGCTACAGACCAGCTAGTTTTCCAGGTAAGGTCAACCTCGCTAAAAGGCAAATCAGGCAAGGATTTGGGAATACTCCTCGATTTCCACGACATCACTGAGATGAAGATGCTCCAGCTTCGTCTCGAGTATATGGCCATCCATGACGAGCTGACCGGTATCTACAACCGTCGTTACCTGAACGAGGCGGCGAATCGCGAGGTGGAGCGCGCGCGGCGTTATGGCAGCTATTTTTCGGTAATTCTCTTTGATTTCGATTTGTTCAAGAACATAAACGATACTTACGGGCATCTGGCAGGCGACCTCGTGCTCAAGACAGTAGCCGAAACCTGCGGCCGGATCTTGCGCCAAAGCGATGTCCTTGGCAGATTCGGTGGCGAGGAATTGCTACTTCTGCTCCCGGAAACGACCCAGGAGAATGCGATGAAAGTAGCGGAGAAGGTTCGCAGCGAAATAGAATCGCTGGTCGTTGTCTACAAAGGCAAGGAAATCCGGCTGACGGCGAGTTTTGGCGTAGCCGGCCTGAAAGAGGAGGATGCTGATTTCGAACAACTGATGATTGAAGCTGATCGTGCCCTTTATAGGGCAAAGGAAGGCGGGCGCAACCGCGTCTGTGGGTGCTAAAAGGAGCCAAGAAGATGAAAAAGATCGATTGGACGTCGCTTTTGGTGGGAGTAATCCTGATTATCGGCGGCATATTTGCCCTGGCCAACCCGGAAGGAACAGTCCTGACCCTGGCGGGCATGCTCGGGATCGTGGCCATCCTGCAGGGCCTGTCGCTGGTCGTAAGCTATTTCCGGATCAAAGAACATACCGGATTCAAGGTAAAGCTGAATGCGGTCTTTGGCCTGATCCTCATTGTTGTCGGCCTGGTTTTTCTCTTCCGGCCGGCTTCCGCGACAGCGGTTTTCACCTACTTCATGGCTGCGTGGTTCATCGTTGACGCCATCAGGAATCTCGTGAGCACGAAACCATTGAAGAATCTCGGGAATGGTGTCTACTGGACCAGCATCGTTCTGAATCTGCTGGTTCTTGTTGGGGGAATCATCCTGCTGTTCGATCCCCAGCTCGCCGGCTTGGCGGTTGCAGTGGTCATCGGCTTCCCGATGCTTTTCTCGGGAATCCGGAGTGTCATCTTTGCGATTTTCTCGAAGGTGGAAGCCTAGAGCGACCGACGGGAGTCGGACCCGCTTCTCGAGCTTGGGAAGCTTCGCTGCGATGAGCGAAAACGCAATAATGGGGCAGCAATCTGTGCAAAAGTCTTTGATCGCTGTATAGTGTAATCACACAGAGATTTATTGCATTATTCATCTTTAGGATCACCTTTTCGCTCATGAGGAGCATTTAACGACTATAAGAAATTCTTGTTATCAGCCTTTTGTATTCGCTCACCTGGCTCGCTCGCCATGATACAACACAAAAAGATACCAGGTATTCTCCTCAGTTACTTTACAAAGCAGGAGGACGCGGGCAAAGCTCTCAAAAAGCTAAAAAAGAAGGGCTTTCACAACATCGCCTTACTACCCAAGACCACAGGTGGGGATATAAGCTCGCCGAATCATCTTGCTCAGCGCCGATGGGCGAACCGCAAAGGCGTGAGCAAGGTGTTGGATAAGTACGCGCAAGCCTTGGTATCCAATGAGACGGTTCTTGTAATTCGTGCTCCCATGGATGCGTTTCATACTGCAATCACGGTGCTGCGGGAAGGTGACGACATTCCGCCAGCTGTCTTTATCCTCCACGCGAAAGCTGCAAAAGCTCCAGAAGAGGCGCGAAATCACGGGGTACCACTTTCGCCGGAACAGATCTGCGAGCGCGCCAAGCACCTGGCTAACGAGCACGGTATCGATCCCAAGCCCAAAAGGAACGCCG
>JAJFUL010000129.1 GCA_021372425.1 Spirochaetaceae bacterium | reverse complement strand
GATAGCCGCGAAACGCCCCAGCGCCGCATCTTTCTGGTATTGCGGAAGAACGCCCGGAAGCTCATCGGCGATGCCTTTGAACCAGGCCTCCTCTTCCAACACTTCAGCGCAGCTTTCCGTTGCGTCATCCCGAGAGTCAATTGCAATCGGGCTGAAATGCTTCATTGCGAAGTAAGGATTGGGAACTGAATATCCTGAGAGCCCTTGGCTGGCATGGCAAAACACTGCGTTGACTACATTGAAGGAATCTAGTACCAGACTGTCGGCTTTTGCAATATCCGGAGACAGGTCCTGAATTTCCTCGGGAAAATCCGAAAGCCATCCTTTGAAGCTGCCCAGTGCGTCCTGCGAGCATTCGAGAACGAAATGGATGGGGGAGGAAAGAAGGACAGCCGTTTGGTATGAATAGATTGAAACCACGCCAAAGCTCGATGCAGGTGGATTGTATTGGACCAAATCGAGCAGGGCGAGGAATGTCGCGAATGGAGATGTCGTTTTCTGCCCAAGCAGTGAATCCCATTCCGCAAGCTTGTCCAGTTCTTCCAGAATCCTTTCGAGCGTTGACGATGTCGAGGCCGACAGGGCGGATTCGTCCAGGAACTTGCCTCTAAAATCGAACAGCGCCGCCCGCAGCGAAATAAAGGACTTTGCAGAGCCCAAGGCTTCTGCAGCCCTTTTTAGTTCGTCATGGAAGAACCGTATATCCTGCGTTTCTGAGGAACCACAGATCGAAAAGGTCCTGGCCCACAGCCTTACCATATAAGCTCTGTCGGCGGAAGAGTCCGGGATGGAATATTTTTCTCCAAACCTGACAAGGGCTGCGGCGGCCTGCCGATTCTTCCAGGAAAAAGCACCGATGCCGAAAAGGCTGCGGAGACTCCCCAGCGAAAAACCTTCGTCAGCCGCCCTGGACAGCGCGTTCAGCAACTGCCCGAAAGGAGATGATGACAGTCTGGCGCCGATCCTGAACTCTATGGGCACTGCATGGCGCACGGCGCTTTCCTCAAGGTAGGCCTTGGCCCTGGGGGAGAGGACCGGAACCGACATGGCTATGTCCCTTGGACTGATTCTCTTTTCAATTAACTGCCTGCAGCTTGAGAATGCCCAGTCGAATTCCTCCCGGAAAGTGTCGAACTCGAAGACTTTCGGCGCCGGGGGCTGCTCAGTATCGCCGCCAGGTGTTTGATCGGGAGGCCGGTCAATCTCTATTGCATCGCACTCCTGCAGCAGCACAGCATACCGATCATAGTCGAAAGCCAGTTCCGGCCAGAACAGGATGTACCTGTTGCCTGCATTGAACAGAGGCCTGCAATGGCCAGGTTCGTAACAGCCATGGTCATCCAGGAACTTGTCATATCGCCCACTTAGCATCAGGAAATCCAGTGTTTCCGGGGAGAGGCTCCTGATTTGCCCCGATTTATGACCCTGGGTTACCTTGAATGAAAAATCCCTCAGCAGGGGAGCGACGCGGGCAAGGAACGCCAGTTGCGAATTTGAAGCCTTGAACCCCGGCTTTGCCAGCGCTTCCAAAAATGGGGTATTAGCCTGTTCTGCCATGATTTGGCTGGCCCAAAGGAATCTGAGCGCAGCATCGGCAGGTTTCCTGCCTGCGGGGAGTCCTGCCTGACAGGCCTGCCTCATGAAGAAATCCCAGCTCAAGAACCTGTCGGACTCGATCGCCTCGACAGGACTGAATCGCAGGATCGCCTCTGCCCATGAGTCGGCCGCCGTCTGCGTCGGGAATACAAAGACTGTATTCCTGTCCCGGATGGCAGAAAGTATTCGCCTGGCGACAGCAGCATCGGAGGGGTTTCTTGTCAGGACATGCAATTCTTCATCCATTTTTACATACTCCAGAATTCGGCCGTCGGCAGGCAGCCGCTGGTCAGGATATAGCATCGGCCAGCAGCGATATCAACTTGTCCATCCTGAATCCGCTCGATTCCTCCATGGACCTGATGGCGCCACATACCGCAAAGACAGCGTACGTCTCATCGTCAAGAACTTTTTCCCGGATAATGCTCTCCTGCGCGGTATCGAGCCTGGTCTGGCCGGCAAGATCGAGGTACTTTTCGGTTGCCGCAAAAACAGGAACGAGCTCAAGCATGGCTTCCATCTTTTCCTGACTGAAATACTCGACGCCTTCCCAATTGTTGATTCCCAAGGCAGAGCGCGATTCCACATCAGTGTCTGCCCATCGCAGCAGATCGATGGCCCGGTCTCCGGTCTGTCTGCCAGATGAATACCTGCTTCCCGGCGGTTCAATACTGCGCATCGGCCTCGTTGCGAATGCAAAGATGATCGAACAAAGCGAATTGTCATCGATACGGTCCAGCGCGAGTTCAGGAATTTCCTGGCAACTTTCGCCTTCTCTGGTTCCCTCGGGGCGCGCACGGCCGAGCGATTCCAGCATCTTCTTCCTCAGTAGAAATTTATCGAGAATATAGCGCAATTCCTCGGTCGGGTTGCCGAAACCCTGCATCTGGGCAACGGCATAAATAAAGCAATGGTACAGCAGAGCCTTGAGCCCCCTGTCGGAACGGGCGACCTTTTTGAAGGATTCTATGGCTTCGTCAGTCTGATCCTTGGCCGGCTTTGGTTCTCCCGCACCGTTCACCTGGAACGCCTTTGCTTTCAACCCAGCAACGAAGGCCATACCATGTTCCAGCGTCGTGCGGCTCATCGTAACGGCGCCTATCGCCGGCTGAGGGCCGCCTTCGGCGTCGATGGTTTGGGCCAGCCATGAAAAGAATCGTTCGGATACCTCGCCTGTCGCTGCAATAGCCTTCAAAATTTGTTCCTGCGCTGTGTCCTTGCTTTCGCTGAGGGCGGAGAAACCGAGCAGCGAACCCAAGGTCTCTGAAAGCGCGTGGTAGAGTTCAGGCTTCGATGCTTCCTCGAGCGCCGAATCCAGGTCGGCTATGCCCTTTCCGCCAAACGCCGCATGCAGTTTGCCATAACTGCCATCGAAGTCGTGCACCCGCATGAAGTCGACAAATACCTTCGCTTCATAGCCTTCCAACTGCACAGCCCAGCCATCTGTCTGGAACTCGGCGCAGGAGTACACATGCCACAGGCCTGTCTTCATTTCCCTGACTACGAGGAAGTTCCCTGGACCAGCATCGAGATCGAGTGCCTGGACGAGTGTCTCCCTGTGCAGTCTCCTGGAACCCGAACCGTCTCCCGAAGCATATTGACAGGACATGGAAATTCTTCCCCATGTGCGTTCCCAGCGATTGTTGAAAAATACGAGCACGCGTTCATCGCTCAGGCCATTGGAGTAAGCGAAGACATTCTCGTCCACATGCCCATTGGGCAGGAAGAAATCATAGAAGTAGAACCTGTCAACGCCGGCGAAAAGTCTGCGCAGGTGCAAAAGGGGGAAAATCTCGCGCTCGTGCCGCCCGATCAACGCCTGATCGGGCTTTTCATCCCTGTAGGAACGTCGATACTCCATGCCGTATTTTTCGGTGAATCCCTCGATCTGGCCATGGCCGAACATGGGAAGCCCCGGCATGGTGACCATCATGGTACAGACGCCGAAATACTTGTCGCCTGAGCCGAATTGGTTGATCGCCGTCTCCTCGTCAGGATTGCTCATGAAATTGACATAGCGCTTGAGAATCTGCCTGTCGAATTCCTGCGTATTCTTCACCGTCATGCGATACATCGAATTCTTT
>JAJFUL010000114.1 GCA_021372425.1 Spirochaetaceae bacterium | reverse complement strand
GTTTAGCGTGTAAGCTTGCTCGTACTCCTTGGCTGCGCGGTCCCATTTGTCCCGGGCGGCCATGAGGTCCCCCGTTTTAACGTAACCATAAGGATTTTTCGGCTCTCTTTTCTTGATATCGCCATAGAGGGTTTCTGCCCTGGTATATTCTTTCATTGCCATAAAAAGGTCCCCGAGGTCGGCCTTCGCGTCGAGATCATCGGGATTCTCCTCCATGTTCTTGCGAATTTGCTCTTCCGCCTTCCTGTAATCGCCCAGCAAAACATAAACGCCAACAAGGGCGCGGGTGGCTTCTTTCGATTTCGGCTGAGCGTTAAGAGCGCTTTGCAAGGTATCTCTTGCGAGGTTGATCTCGCCCGCCATGACATGCGCCTCAGCAAGTTTGACATATCCCGATATAAAGTCGGGACGCTCTGCTATAACTGTGCGGAACTCGGAAATAGCATTGGTGCCCTCCCCCATGGCGAGAAAGACATCACCCTTCAGGTAATGGGCCTCCACATCCTTCGGGTTGTCTTTGATTACATTATCGATAAGCTTTCGAGCCTGCGCGATCTCCTGCCGGGAAATGTATAATCTCGCTAAAGCGTTCCTGGCCTCTATAACATTTTGGTCCTTGCCATCCTTTTTCATGCCCGCCGTTTCCTTCAGTAATATCAATGCATCATCGGGCCTTCCCATGGTTACATAGACATTGCTCAGGGCGAATCGTATGGTGAAGCTCTTCGGGATTTTCTGCATTCCTTCCTTCAAGAGCGTCTCTGCCTCATCGGAATGCTTCTTTGATGAAAGGAACGCGGCAGCCTGCACCCAATTATCCTCATTTTGTGAATCTGTAGATAAGAGATCCCTCAATACTTCTCGCGCCTTACTCTGACCGCCTGAATCCCAATACAAGTTGGCAAGGGTGATTTTATGTCGTGCTTGGCCCGGTTCGATCTCGACAATCTTCTTTGCCGCCGAAAGAGCATCTTCCACTCTTTTGTTTTTTACGTACAGTTCGCCAAGGGCGCCATAAAGGACAACCGACCCCGGATTTGCTTCTATCCCCTTCTTAAGGACAGCTTCTGCGTCTGCGATAGCGTTGATGCGCATGTAGACACCTGCGAGGAGAAGAAAAACTTCCCGATCTTTTGACCCGTCCTGCAAAAGCTGGCTAAAGTGTGATACAGCCATTTCGTTCTCATTTTTTGCTATCATAATGGCGCCCTTGAGAATAAGGGCACTTTCGTTCTTAGGATCAGTTTTCAGGACCAGATCAGCCTTTTCTGCGGCCTTGTCAGTGGCCCCCATCATAAGATAGATTTTTCCCAGTTCAACCTGAGCTGCCTTATTGCCCGGATCGAACTCTACAACCTTCGAAAAGTCCGAAAAAGCGGTCCTAAAGTCATTCATTTTCAGCGCCACGAGGCCAAGCATATAATGTGCATCCGTGAATCTGGGATCTATTTGCACAGCGCTCTTAAGTTCCAACCTGGCTTTGATATATTCACCCTGTTCATAAAGGGCCTTTCCCTTCTCAAGAAACTTCATCTTCTTAGCCTCAGGCCCGCTGCAACTGACAAGAAGAATCGCCAACACAACAACAGTCAGCTTCATGAAAATCCTGTTAATGCAAACCACCATGTTACCTCCACACGTTCCGATAAATCACACCAGGCCCCTGACTATTATCACGGCCAGAGAGCATATGGTAAAGAGAGCCAGCCTTTTGTATTCTCCCCTCAATTCGCCAATAAGCACTTCGTAGCTGAAGAAAAGCATTACCGTCTTGGCAGCTACAAAGGTCAGTTGTTTGTGTTGCCCGTAGACCCCTGCAACAAACGGAGCAATTATCGCTATGAATACTATGAGGAAGTCCATTGGGGTCACCTTGAACCCGCTCCTTCTCCGGGTCAGCCTTAAGGTCATAATTACAAAGAAGACCAGCACGATGAAAGCAGAGTTGTATGCCCACATCATGGACTGCGTCACAAAGGGATAGGCCGATTGCGTGCTGAAGAAGACGATGAGCGGTATGACTATGTAAAGGTCGGCCATAAGCAACCATTTGAGCCATTTCTTCTTCATGAATGCAAACACGATGGTGAGAATAAGCAAACCCGCTGCAAGATAGGAAAAATACCGCGGCACGGTTGCGGGCAGAAGTGTGGTAACAAAGAGGAGTAGTGGTATACCATACTCAACGATCTTGAACGAGAAGATGATCCACACTCCCCTCTTCTTGATCTTTGCCAGTTTTCCCTTGATGTGTTTGTCGAGGAACGTGTAGCGCTTCGCCTTCCACCTGGTGATCTCCGCTGCAAAAAAACCTATTACA
>JAJFUL010000113.1 GCA_021372425.1 Spirochaetaceae bacterium | reverse complement strand
AGGATGCCAAAACGTCCGGAAAAGACTACAAGCAGACTAATGAGCTGGTCAAAGCATTCAACACCGCAGCAACTGCAGCCAAGAGTGCCGCCGCAACCAACGTCGAGACCGTGAAGGGCGAAGTTGCAACGCTCATCACCGATGTCCAGACCGCTTTCGCCACAGTGCAGTCCGAATCCGTAGCTGCCGCCGGCCAGGCTAAGAAAGCCAAGAAAGCCGGTCTTGATGTGAATGCCATCACAGCCCAGGTCGCTGCCGAAGAGCAGGCCATCACCGATGCTTCTGCTGCCAACGATGCCCAGGATTATGCCGGTGCCAAAGACAAGCTCACTGCTCTTAAAGACGAAATCGCAACGCTCCAGGCTTCTCTCGAGGCTGCTGGATTTACCGCTGTCGCTCAGTAATCAATAAGCGAATATAAACTAAAACCTGGCGCAAGGCGCCTGGCGACAAGAAGGAAGCCGTCCGGTCTGACTGGACGGCTTTTTCGTGTCCGGGTCCTTTTGCCGGGTGGCTCCTTTTTGACAAGCCAGAATCGATACCGCTATACTAGGAACAAGACCATACCAGGGACATGGGGGTAAAGCCATTGCTTTTTCGATATACCGAATCGCCAAGCCGCAACAGCATCCTTTGGGAGAAAGTTCTATGGACGGTGAAGGTCAAGGAATCGCAGAATTCTGACTTCCGGAAGTCACAACGCGTCTTCAACGTAGGCGATTTCTCAAAGAGTATAACGAGCCCCAGCCCCCCGGAGCATCTGCTGCTGGGCATCAAGGTCGAACAGTATCAACTGACGGGAAGGAATATTTTCATACTTTCCCCGCGGAAACCACTTCAGGTCGATCTTGATGGTTTGCCTCGCCTGAAGGCCGTAGCCAAGCGCCGCAGGGCCCCGGAGTCACCGAAAAGAGTTCTTTTTCTCCATGGGGGCTCCTATGTTGTCAATGCGACCATACAGCACTGGGCCTTCCTTTCACACATAATCGAAGCGACTGGCTGCACGGTCATTGCGCCCGACTATCCGCTTGCTCCAGAAGCCAATTACTCCAGCGCCTATAATCTGCTCAGGCAACTTTACATGGATTTGGTCAAACAGGTAAAACCATCGGATCTGACCCTGATGGGCGATTCTGCAGGCGGTGGCCTTTGCCTTGGCTTTGCCCAGCTGATCCGGAACGAGGGGCTCCCATCGCCGTCGAATGTCATAATGCTGTCACCATGGCTGGATGTGACGCTTTCAAACCCCGCCATCCAGGCTATCGATCCAGAAGACCCGTTTCTGAACCTCGAGGCCCTTCGCGATGCCGGTAGGGCATGGGCGGGAGGCGCCAATCCCCGCAAGCCGCTCATCAGCCCACTGTATGGTAAATTCACCGGGCTGCCCCCGCTGCATCTCTTCATCGGAACCAAGGACATCATGATGGCTGACTGCAAGCGCCTGGCCGATCGCTGCCATGAACTCAATGTCAAGTTCGGCGATTATGTATTCGAAAACATGCTGCACGACTGGGCCCTGTTCGATTTTAAGGAGGCGAAGTCCGCACAGAAGCAGATTGCCAGCATAATAAGGGGCGATTTCACGCTATAGGCGACACGGACTTCGCGGCAAGCATCATCACTTTCAAGTTTTCGATCCATATTTAATCGTTTTCTAACAGACAAGTCGCAGAGTCTTAATATTCCCTCCTTATCCTTGGCTCAATCCATAACGAGGAGGATTCAGGATGAAAAGATTCAGAACAAGTGCAGTGATCGCGATTCTTGTCCTCATTGGCTCCGCGGCCATGGCTTTCGGCCAGGCGGGGACTTCATTGCTCGGTGCCGGAGCCACTTTCCCTGCTCCGCTCTATACCAAGATGTTCGATGTCTATGCGAGCGAGACAGGCGTGAAAGTCAACTACCAGGGAATAGGCTCGTCGGGCGGACTTAAGAACGTCATGGACAGGGTTGTCGATTTCGGCGGCAGCGATTCCTTTGTCAAAGACGCCGATTTTGCCAAGTATCCTGCCGCCATCGTCCATATCCCTGCGACGGTCGGAGCGGTCGTCATGGTCTACAACCTCCCTGGTTCGCCTTCCCTCAGGCTGACTGGCGACATCATTTCGGACATCTATCTCGGTAACATTACGAAATGGAACGATTCGGCGATCAAGGCCGTCAACCCAGGCATTGCCCTTCCCGGAACCCCCATCATGCCCGTCTACCGATCTGATGGATCGGGGACCACCTTCAACTTCACCGCTTACCTGTCATCGGTCAGCACGGAATGGAAATCGAAAGTGGGGAATGCAAACAGCGTAAGCTGGCCAATCGGCCAGGGCGCTGCTCAAAATTCTGGCGTGGCTGGTGTTGTCAAGCAGACCCAGGGAAGTATCGGCTATGTCGAGCTCGCCTATGCCAACCAGAACAATCTGACAGTGGCCACGCTGAAGAATGCAAGCGGCAACTGGATCCAGCCCTCGACTGAATCGATCTCTGCCGCAGCTTCCATCAAAATGCCGAAGGACACAAGAATCGTCCTGGCTAACACAGCGTCTCCCCAGGGGTATCCCATCAGCTCGCTCACCTGGATTGTGGTCTACCAGGACCAGAGTTATGGCGGCAGGAGCAGGGAACAGGCAAAGGCCCTCGTCAATCTCCTCTGGTGGATGATCCACGATGGCCAGAAGTACGCTGCTCCGCTCGATTACGCTCCGCTTCCCCAGTCAGCGGTCAAGGATGCCGAAGACATTATTGAAAACATCACCTATGGCGGGCAGAAGCTTCGCTGATTTGGATGATCTGATAGTGCGCCTGCCGGCGAAAAATCGCCCAGAAGCGAAAAATGGCGCTAAGGCGAAAATTGCCGGCAGAACTAGCGCAAAAGGACAGAAAGTTTGAACGACAGACGGTATTTCAGGATTCTTTCCGGTGCGGCTCTCGTTATCCTGCTGCTGTTCGCCGCGATTTTGCTGACACTTGTCGTCGATTCCCTGCCGACCATGCAGGCTTACGGCCTGAGCTTTCTCACGGGTCGGCAGTGGAATCCTGTCACCCAGGAATTCGGCGCCCTGCCTTTCCTTGTCGGGACACTGCTGACCTCTTTCGTCGCGCTGCTGCTGTCACTGCCATTGTCGCTTTCGGTCGGCATCGTGATGGGCGAGTATCTTCGCTCGCCTTTCCTGAGCAAGGCCATGTCCGTCTTCATCAATCTGCTGGCATCGATCCCTTCAGTCGTCTATGGTCTATGGGGGATGACCACAGTCGTTCCACTGGTGCAGAAGCTGGAAATAGCCGCAGGCTTTCCGCCTTATGGCGTCGGCATCCTTTCGGCTGCGCTCGTCCTGGCAATAATGATAATTCCCTACATGGCCTCGCTGACCTCTGAGGTGATGAAGCGTGTTCCCGATTCGATCAAGGATGGCGCCCTGGCCCTTGGAGCGACAAGGCAGGAGATGGTCACGGGGATAAGCCTGCCCTATATACGATCCGGGATCGCGGCGGGGGTGTTGCTCTCGCTTGGACGGGCATTGGGCGAAACGATGGCTGTCACCATGCTGATAGGCAACGCGACGCGAATGCCCAATTCGATATTCTCGCTCGGCAACACACTCGCAAGTGTCGTTGCAAGCCAATTCAACGAAGCGGAAAGCGACTTGCACCGCTCAGCCATGATGGCGCTCGCGCTGATACTGTTCCTCGTCTCATTCCTGACCAACCTGATCGGGCGCAAGATCGTTGGAAAATCGGAGGCTGCCAATGTCTGAGGAAAGCAGCGGGCTCTTGAGGCGCCGGCGACGGAAGAACAGCCTGTTTACCGTATTGCTGGCAATTCCCGTCATAATCGTCGTCTTCATCCTGGGGCACATGCTGGGGAAAATATTCATCAACGGGGTTAAGGCGCTGAACCTTGATTTCTTTACCAAGGCGCAGAAGCCTTTCGGTGAGCCGGGCGGCGGAATTGCCAACGCCATCATCGGGAGCGTAATCGTCGTCCTGCTGGCGACGGTGATCAGCCTGCCGATAGCTGTCCTTGTGGCGCTCTATCTCGCTGAAAATCCGGAAAAGCGGATCGCAAAAACCCTTCTTGTCGTCGTCAACGCGTTGCAGGGGCTGCCTTCGATCATCATAGGCATCGTGATCTATTCATGGATGGTGGTGCCAATGAAGAGTTTCTCGGCGCTCGCAGGTGGCGTGGCGCTCTCGTTCATCATGATTCCGTTGCTTACAACCACGATACGCGAGATTTTTGTGCTCGTGCCAGGCTCCTACAGGGAAGCGGCGCTTTCGCTCGGTGTGCCAAGATGGAGGACGACAGTCGGGGTAATTCTGCCGGCAGCGCTTCCTGGCATCCTGAATTCCACGGGCCTGGGCATTGCAAGAATTGCGGGCGAGACGGCGCCGCTTTTATTCACTGCCTTCGGAAGCCCTTATATCAGTACAGCGCTGGGCAAGCCGATAAGTACGCTGCCCCTCATCATCTACGAGTACATCAAGAGTCCCTATGACGATTGGCACCAGAAGGCATGGGGCGCGGCCTTGCTGCTCGTATGCTTCGTCCTGCTGATTACCGTCCCCATGAACCTGAGGAAAGACAGGAGCAAAGGCTAACTGCCGGCACTTCGCCAGGTCGATTGGCGGCAGGCCCGTTTACTACTCGGCGTTGTCTATCGCATTGTCCCAGAAATCGGGATCGAGCCCATCCTCCACGCCATATTCGCTGGAAAGCGGGCCGGCGCAGCTAGAGAACGCAGGCGCGACATAAGAGAAGCTTTCGCCTGGATTGGCGCCCGGCCCACCTTCCTTGGTACCGTTTACGCCGTTTCCGGCGTTCGTTCCAGCTTGCCCGGCCAAGCCAGCTTGACCGGCCGCTTTAAGGGCCGGCTGGCCATCGCCGGCAGGTACAGATCCTGCCGCTGAGGCTTCCACGGCCGCTCCAGCGCTTGCGTTTTTCCATTCCTCCATGCGTTTTCCCTTGAGGAATCGCTCTGCGAGTGCAGGGAAAAGCTCTAGCAACAGTTCTTCCTTTTCGTTCAGCGCAAGATGTACGCCACCTGCCTCGGGAAGGACGGGATTGTTCTGCTTCTTGTAATTACTTGTATCATAAGGTGTTTCTTCTTTTGTGCCGCAAATTTTCAGACGAAACTCGGGGTCCACGGGCCAGGGCGTCTTGCCATAGGAGCCTTTGACGAGCTCCTCGAAATTCTTGGAGACATTGGAATAGGGCGGCTCGCCTTTCGATGCGGAAACGACATTGTTGACTGCCTGGACGCCGACGATCTGGCTGGTCGGTGTGACGAGCGGCGGGACGCCACAATCGAGCCGGACGAGCGGAACGACGCGCATCACTTCATTCTTCTGCTGCTCAAGGTTGAGTTCCTTGAGCTGGGACATCATGTTCGTGTACATGCCGCCGGGAATCTGGGCTTTCTGTACGATCATGTCAGGTTCAGGATAATTGAAGGCTGCCTCGATTTTCCTGCAGACTTCGAGCGCCTGGGAGTATTTTTTCGTCACTGTCAGTTCTATGGCGTCATCGAACAGGCTGCCCAGCTGCGCGGGAATCGAGTCGGCGGAAAGGTCCAGCACGGGCGGGATCTTCTTGTACTGATCGAAGTTGGCCAGTTCGAGGCGCTCGGCACGGAGAATGCCGTCTATTCTGGCCACCGCCGCGCGGTCGACGCCCGTTTCCAGGCCCAGCCGGTCGGCAAAGATCTGCATGATTTCATAAGCCGGCGCGGCGGGGCCGCCCGAGAACGAAAGCATGACGGTATCGATGATGTCGACGCCATTGACCATGGCGGCCAGGAGACTGGCGACGCCGTAGCCCGGCGTGCAATGGGTGTGGAGGTCCACAGGGATGGAGACTTCGTTTTTGAGAGCCTTGATGAGCCGGGCGCTTGTAGCGGGATCGATGAGGCCGGCCATGTCCTTGATGGTGATCATGTCCGCGCCGAGCGCCTCGAGCTCTTTTGCCTTCCTGACGAAATAGTCGATGCCGAAAAGCCTGTCGGGGAGCTTCTTGCCTTGCGTGAAGGCCTTGAGCTTTTCCCCCAGCGAGAATTTGGGATCGACTGTATAGCAGACCGCGCAATCGGCCAAGCCGCCCGCTTCCTTTACGTAGGCGATCGACGATTTCATGTTGTCCACGTCGTTCAGGGCATCGAAAATGCGCATGATTGAAATGCCCGACCTGATGGCGTTCTGACAAAAACCTTTGATTACGGAGTCTGGATAGGGAGTGTAGCCGAAAAGATTGCGTCCCCGGGAAAGGGCGGTCAACCTGGAAGAATCGCCAATCCCCGCCTTTATCGATTCCAGCCTGTCCCAGGGGTTTTCGCCCAGGAACCTCATTATTGCATCGGGAACGGCTCCGCCCCAGACTTCCATGGCATAGAAATGCGCGTCACTGTAATCCGGAAGCACCCGGTTGACCTGGTCCTGGCTCATCCTGGTCGCAAACTGCGATTGCTGGCCATCGCGCAATGTCAAGTCACGGATTTTCAACTGCTTCTGCATACGAACCAACCTCCACGCCATACTTAGTTGAAGTATATACGGCAGTCTGGCTGCCGGAAAGTGGGCATGATTACTTTTTGACAGAATGGGCTTCTTCGGATAGAATGAATTCAATGCCGCACTGCCCAGTCCAGCGGGAATCCTTTTCTAAGTTTTCTCCCTTCTTGATTTCTTCTCTTCCAACGGGATTGTGGCCCTGTGCCTGTATGGCCAGGGAGCGGCGAACAAGTATTCGGGTGAAGGTATGGCTGAACAGAAAAAGGGCTATTTTCATATTATCCGCGAAAAGTATTGCAAAGGTTGCGGCATCTGTGTGGCATTCTGCCCAAAACAGCTGCTGGTCCTCAGGAATGGCAAGGTATTTCCGGAACGACCTGAAATCTGCATCGGCTGCCATATGTGCGAATACCGTTGTCCGGATTTCGCCATCGAAGTGAAACCCCTGGAATCCGAGCCCTCCCGCGGGTCGGATGTATCGACCTATGATCTCAGTCTGCCGCCGGAGGCACACAATGGCTGAAATGGTAAGGCTCATGCAGGGCAACGAGGCATGTACGATGGGAGCCATTGCGGCCGGTCTCGAATTCTACGCAGGTTACCCGATAACTCCATCGACCGAAATCGCCGAAATGTGCTCGGAGGAATTGCCGAAGCTTGGTGGCAGATTCATCCAGATGGAGGATGAAATAGGCTCTATAGCCGCCTGTATCGGCGCATCGCTCGCCGGGAAGAAGGCAATGACGGCAACTTCGGGTCCCGGCTTCTCCCTCATGCAGGAATCGATCGGCTATGCAAGCCTCTGCGAAATTCCCATCGTCATCATCGATGTGCAGCGCGTCGGTCCATCGACCGGCATGCCGACAAGTCCTGCGCAGGGCGACCTGATGCAGGCTCGCTGGGGCACCCACGGAGACCATCCGATCATCGTCCTGGCTCCCGGCAGCGTTAAGGAGTGCTTTGACATCACTTTCAGGGCCTTCAGGCTTTCGGAAGAGCTTCGGGTGCCCGTCATCGTGCTGGCTGACGAAGTCATCAGTCACATGCGGGAAAAAGTGGTCATGCCGGATCCGAAAACCTACAAGATGCCCAGGCGGGCCATGCCGAAATCGCCCAAAGGTTATAAGCCCTATGCGGCGGATCCTGACGGCGGTGTTCCGCTCATGGCACCGTTCGGGCGGGGCTACCGCTGGCACTGCACAGGCCTTTTCCACGATGAAACAGGCGCCCCGACGGGGAAGCCGGAAGTAGCCGACGCCCTGACGCGCCGCCTGGCGCGCAAGATTGAGGTGCGAGCCGATTATCTGCAGGATTATTTCGCGGAGTCTACGGAGGATTGCGAAGTCGCTGTCGTATCCTTCGGCTCATCGGCGATGGCAGCCCTGTCGGCGGTCCGGAGGGCGCGCCACGAAGGATTGAAAGCTGGCATGATCAGGCTCAAGACGGTCTGGCCCTTCCCCGATGCTGCCTTGCGGGAACTGACCAATACGGCGCACACCATAGTCGTTCCGGAAATGAACCTCGGTCAGCTCGCCCTGGAAGTGGAACGAGTAGTGGGCTGCAATCGGAAGGTTGTCAAACTTGGTAAGGTGAACGGCGAGCTCTTCCACCCAG
>JAJFUL010000097.1 GCA_021372425.1 Spirochaetaceae bacterium | reverse complement strand
CTCTTGCGTATAGAGACTTCGGATACATTGAGCTCGCTGGCCAGGTCCGCTACCCTATAGCTTCCCGACCTCAGGATAATTTCTCTCACTTTGTTGAAAATATCTTGATTGCCGACCTTGCCCCGACCACGGGGCCTGTGCTTTTCCTCTGATTTCCTCATAGTTCTGACGAGACTCCTTAATCCGCAGAAACAAGTCGGATAGGTGCGGAAGACCTATCATCCTCGAAACCGCGGATGATTACTTCTAGCATACTAATGTTTTCCCTTTTGTCAATAAAACAATGAAACGAAATTAAAATAGTAACGATCATAATCAAAAAATAATGGTCAACGCCGTGTCTTTCTCCTCAGGGCTGGCCGATATGATCGTGCGTATATCGGTCGCCGTAAAATGGTTTCAGCCTTGAAAGACAACATAATTTTGTTTAAGACGGTGCTTCGGCGCTGGCCGTGATGGCTGAAAATCTTGATGTATTCCCGAGCATTTAACATCGATAAAAAACTATTGACAAATCGCCAGAGTGCTGTATACTGAAATTTAGTTACAAATGAAACAATATTACGTTTCATGTAACACTAGCAAGTAGGAGGCTTAGAATGGCAAAAATGAAAAAAGCCTTGGCGATCGGGCTTGTCCTGCTGCTCGCAGCAGCCGTCGACGCAGGCGCCCAGGCAAAGGTGAAGGCCGCGTTCATCGTGTCCAACATGGCCAACGAGTCGCAGGCATTCTCGGCAAAGCAGTTCCTGAAGTTCGGATCTGAGTATGGCTTCGATATGTACACCTTCGACGCCAAGGGCGACACTCAGGCCGAGTCTCAGATCGTCACCAACTGCATCGCGCAGAAGTTCAAGGTTATCTTCCTGAATCCGAACGATATCAACGCGATCGTTCCTAGCCTGATGAAGGCGAAACAGGCAGGACTCATCGTCGGCATGTTCTCGTCGGATCTCGCTCCGGCAAATCAGAAGTATCGCGACTTCTATGCTGGCGTCAACGACACCATGGCTGGCCAGCAGGCCGCTCAAGCTTTCATTAATGCCTTCCCGAACGGTGCCAAGATCGTCGAGATCGGCGGACAAGCGGGTCACGACGCCCAGATCAAGCGCCATGATGGCTTCAACACCGCGATCAAGGGCAGCAAGATTCAGGTCCTCGACTACAAAGCTTGTCAGCAGTGGGCGACCGACCAGGCCCAGACTATAATGGAAAACTTCATCGTGAAGTACGGCAAGGAAATCCAGGGTGTCTTTGTACATTGGGACAACGGCGCGACAGGCGTCATCCAGGCAGCCAAGGCTGCCGGCATGAAAAATCTCTTCATTGTCGGTGTCGATGGCAACCGCGCAGGCTATTATCAAGTCCAGAGCGGCGACCAGGCGGTGAGTATCGCCCAGGACTTCGTGGTGATGACTAAGAAGGACCTCGAACTCGCCCAAAAGGTAGTCAATGGACAGAAGGTGGAGCCGATTAATTTTGTCCCGCTTACCGTCGTGGATAGCAAATCTATTGTGACTTTCGATCCGCCCGAGTGGTAAACTAAGTCTGTCGAGAAAGGCTCGTCACGTATAGGAGTGACGAGCCTTATTTTTACTTCAGTCGAGGATGAGGCTATGAAAACCGAGGGATCTGAAGTCATTCTATCGATCAAAAACGTCAGCAAATCGTTCCCAGGTGTTAAAGCCTTGGATGAGGTGTCGATCGACGTCCAGCGGGGAAAGGTACACGGAATTGTCGGGGAGAACGGGGCTGGTAAGTCGACGTTGATGAAGATACTGTCTGGAGTCTACCAGAAGGACAGCGGGACTGTCGTATTCGACGGCAAACAGATCGAGCACACCACACCGTATCAGTCAATGCAGAGCGGGCTGGCGATAATCTACCAGGAGCTCAATCTGGTGAACACGATGAGCGTGGGCGAGAATATCTTTCTCGGCCGCTTCAGGGAGATGAAGGGCATGAAGGGCACCCACGCGAAGGCGAGGGAGCTCCTCGATAGCATCGCCTGCAAGGTGAGCACCACGAGGCTTGTCTCCGAGCTGAGCGTGTCTGAAAAGCAGATGGTCGAGATAGCCAAAGCGCTTTCCTTTAAGTCGAAGCTCATCATCATGGACGAGCCGAGTTCGAGCCTTACCAGTGAGGAAATGTGCCAGCTGGTGAAAATCATCAACCAACTGAAAGAGCAGGGCATTTCCATCATATATATCAGCCATAAGCTGGATGAGATATTCGACTTCTGCGACATTGTCACCGTCATGCGCGATGGCCATGTCATCGACACAAAGGGAAAAAGCGGGTTTACCCGGCAGGAGCTGATCGCGAAGATGGTAGGCCGCACGATCGAGAACGAGTACCCTCCGCGGCCCCAGTGCCTCGGGGACACGCTGATGGGGGTCCGTTCGATCAACACGCATAAGCTGCACGATATCTCTTTCACCCTCAACAAGGGAGAAATCCTGGGCCTGATGGGATTGGTCGGCGCCGGCAGGACCGAGATTGTCCGCGCTCTGTTCGGAGCGGACAAGGTCAGAGGGCACCGAGTGCTGATCGAAGGAAAGCCGACCGTAATACGAAATCCTAAGGATGCCAAGAACGCGGGCTTTGGGTTCATTCCGGAGGACCGGAAACTGCAGGGGCTCATTCTGCCGTTCTCCGTGGAGACCAATATCTCCATGGCGAGCATCAGCAAATTCTCGAGATTCGGATTCCTGAGGCAATCCGTCGAGAAAGACATCGGCGCCCGACAAGTCAAGGCCCTCGGGGTCAAGACACCTTCGACCAAGGCCGCGGTCAGAAACCTTTCGGGTGGAAACCAGCAGAAGTGCATAGTGGGACGCTGG
>JAJFUL010000083.1 GCA_021372425.1 Spirochaetaceae bacterium | reverse complement strand
TTTCGATCATCCCGAGAGCATCATTTGTTTTTTCTGCCATTTTCCCTCCTAACAGCGGTTCTCGCCTTGCCAGGACGTCGACCCGGCTTCCGGGGGACGATCCCAGCAACTCTCATCTGCGCAACAACTCCGTTGCAGTATCCCAATCTATATTATTACATTTATGTATTTTGTCCTCAATGACTGTACCCCCGAATCGAAAAAACCGCCCACTCCTTTGGCTGCTCAATTGCCAGGGCCCAGATGTTGTAGAACGACGTATCGAGTTTTTCTGCAATTTTCTGCCCCTCAGAAAAAGATTCATCGATACATTTAGCATCACATTTCCACTCAAAGAGACAGCTTCTTTTTTCTCTTTAGTATTTCGAGCTTCAACGTAAATAGCAAGATACGCGGTCGTATTTCCCCATCCAACGCTAAGGCAATCGTCATATGCCCCTAGCTTGCGCTCCAAATAGTGGGCAACCTGTCATGGCAAAAGAGTCCCACAGCCCTTCCGCGCTGATAATGCAGAGCGAGTGTGACCACGACGTCCTTCAGTCCGAATTCCTTCCTGAGTTCATCCTCGATCCCCGGTAGATTCATGCGGGGATGCTTGAGGTTGAATTGAGCTACCTCCAGATTATCCGTACGCGATATAATTTTTCTGCTTTCTTTTCCCGCCATATTTTATCTGCACCTTAATTTCAGCTCTTAGCTGGACTATCTGATAAGTGTCTATCAGATTTAAGGATTTAACACCGCATTCGAATTAGAGCTTATGCTCACATTTCGAATATATGCTCAATTCATAGCATAAATGATACGTTGAATACTGTCAAGAGTAAAGAGGCTTCTACACCCATATGATAAACAGAAAAGCATGCGGTTGAGGCTACTCGGGTCTGTTTACGTTAAATGGCCAATAAGTAGTGTAAAATAGATGAAAACCATACTCAGTGGCCAAGAGACGTGGTGTATCACCTGCTGCACCTGAGGATAAGGAACATAGCGCCGCCGCATCCCTGTCAGATGCGGCAACCATATGAAGTTTGGTATTCCAGCCGCCCCGCGATTTCCCGATAGATTGTTGTCCACTTTTTTAATTGATATTGGTTTGACAGATTTTCTACCCTCATGATACTATGCATAATCAGCGGTATGCACTGATTCGCCGCACAAATCATACAATTGATCATGTATCTTAAGGAGGGGGAGAATGAGAAGCAAAAATCTATCCTTTTTCGTGATACTTGTATTTTTTCTTGTATTCAAAGTAGTCGCCGATCCGGTGGAGAACATCTCCGGCAGTGTCGATCAAATCGCTCCACAGCTTATCGAAATCGCCGATTATATCCACGACAACCCCGAGCTGGGTAATCAAGAATTCAAGGCCGTCGAGACCCTTACCGCATACCTCGCTTCCAATGGTTTTTCCGTTGAAAAGGGGGTCGCCGGTCTCGAAACCGCTTTTGTTGCAACCTATGTCAATGCAGGAGGGAACGGACCGGCCATCTCATTTCTCGCAGAATATGACGCGCTCGCTGGACTTGGGCATGCCTGCGGACACAATGTCATTGCGGCTTCCTGCGTAGGTGCGGCCGTGGCGCTTTCAAAGAATCTCGGCTCGGTTCCCGCCAAAGTCATAGTCTTTGGATGCCCGGCTGAAGAGACCACAAGCGGCAAGATCCCCATGGCTAAGGAGGGCCTGTTCAAACAGGCCGATGTCGGCCTGCAGATGCATCCCGGTTCTGGCGAGGCGAGTATAGGCAGCAAAACGCTTGCTCTGAACCTTGTCGACTTCATATATGACGGGAAGGCCAGTCATGCCGCGGCAAGTCCTGAAATGGGAAGAAGCGCGCTCGATGGTGTCATGCTTATGTTTATGGGCACGGAATTCCTGCGCGAGCACGTGAAATCCGACATCAGGATCCACGGAATCGTCACCAACGGCGGCGCCGCGGCGAACATCGTCCCGGAAAAGGCCTCGGCGCGCTTCTATGTGCGCGGCGCCGAGCGTCCATACCTCAACAGCGTCGTAGAGCGCGTGTACAACATCGCCAGGGGCGCGGCAATGATGACCGAGACGAAGCTGACCATCCAGGAAATTAAGCAGTACGATAATGTCGTCAATGTCCAGTCCTTTATAGACTTGGGCGCGGAAGTCTCCAGGCTGTACGGCGTCGAGAAAATAAGAAAGGTGCAATCTTCGGATGCCGCGGGAGGGTCCACCGATTTCGGAACTGCTTCCTCTCAGATCCCCTGCATGATGTTCAGTCTCCCTGTGGCCTCCAAAGATGTGGCTGGCCATTCGAGAGAATACGCCGAGGCGACCAAAAGTCCCCTCGCGCATGAAGTAGTCCTGGCTTCCGCAAAGATAATGGCCCTGACCGGCTACAAGCTGATTGAAGATCCTGCGCTGCTTGCAAAGATAAAAGCAGACTGGCAAGTCGCGGTTTCCGGCGACTGATTGAAAGTGTGCGCGGGTGTAAAGCCCGCGCACACAAGCGATTCATCTGTTTCAAGGAGAGGAATCGATGAAAACAAGACTTTGGGCAATGGCGGCTGCCGCTTTCGCTTTTGTTGCAGTTGTAACGGGAGCTGCAGCTCCCGCGGCCTTTGGTCCTTACGATTTTACGGTCAGCGCGGTAGCCGTCCCTTCACGCGGAATCAGCATCCCTGCCATTCTCACTGTCCCCGTCGCCGGAGGGAAAGTTCCCCTCGTCGTCATGGCCCACGGCCATGGCGGCAGTAAAGAAGAGAATGGCGGCTTCACGGCGATTGCGGAAGCACTGGCGGCGCGGGGGATTGCGAGCATCCGCATGGATTTCCCCGGCTGCGGGGCAAGCGCGGAACCGTTCACCATGAACAACCTCACGAATATGCTCGCGGATGTCGACTCGTCGCGGGCATTTGCGATCGAGAACGCGCCGATCGATACCAGCGCCGTAGGAATTTTCGGTTACAGTATGGGCGGACGTCTCGCTGTTCTCTCCTGCATGAATGGCTACAGGTCGATGGGATTGCTTGCTCCCGTGGGCAACGACGGACCTGATGCGATGTATATCTTCATGGGCGGACCGGAAAAGTATGCGAGTCTTTCCGCAAAGGCAAAAGCCGATGGGCATGTGCTTTTCACGACTCCCTTCGGGCAGGTACAGGATCTTGGGGCGAAATGGTTCGCAGACAACGAGGCTGCCAAAGGCCTTTCGGCAATTTCCACTTTCACGGGGCCCATCCTCTTCGTCACCGGTGACGCTGACACCATCATTCCCTTTCCCGTCATTTCAGAAACGGCGCAAGCCGCTATCAGCAGCGCGGGAATTGAAGTGGTGAAAGTAGCGGGAGCCGACCATGGCTATGGTTTTTACGGCGGGGATTCCAGGCTGATGGCTCAGACGGTGGAAGCAATCGCGAGCTTCTTCGCGCTTACGCTCAGATAGCTTATACTCCATTCCGCGGAACAGGACAGCACAGATATCCTGCTGCCCGAAAAGAGGGCGGCCAAAAATCTCGGCGGCTGACCCCTTTTAGGGTATTTACAATATCGGAAGTCGACATAATCATTCTCGAACGCCTGCGCAATAAAAAATGTATTTACTAGCATCTTTTCGAATGTAATAATAGTATACATACTATTGGGGGCAGGGAAGGCAAATGATGAAAAGAACAGTTCTCCGGATGCTGAAAGAGTCTGCGGCACAATATTCAAATATTCCT
>JAJFUL010000073.1 GCA_021372425.1 Spirochaetaceae bacterium | reverse complement strand
TGCCCTCAGATCGAGGCGCGGGAGAATTGCGGAAGCCAATTCCTCCAGGGGGAACCCGGGCTTGGGAGCATTCAGACTGCAACCAGCCCTGGATGGCCATGGGTCGATCGAGTCAGTCCAGATGCCGCTTTCCAGCAGTGCCTGATGCACCGCTTCGGTAGTCTCGGAAAGGCCTGAGTCGAGCGCTATAGGACAGTGCGCAGAGCGCCCGAGGCAGAAGGATTCCAGTTCCTGGACGTAGGGTGCATAAGCGCCATAATTGCGCTTGGCGTCCAGTGATTCCTTGTCATCATCGGTACCCCGAGAGCCAGCTTGAGAATCTGCATGGCCAAGCTTTCGGGCGGCGCGGAACCATTCGATGAATGCCTGACGGGCGGCGCTCTCCTCTTTTCTTTTCTGTTCTTTCTCGAGGAGCCGCGCCCGTTCCATGCTGCCAAGAGCATAAGGCTGGCCTTCGGAGACAGCGAATAGCTGGCCTTTCAGCGCACATGCTGCACAGGCCATTGCGGATTCTGCCGTGTATATCCCGAAGACCAGTTCGGAAAAATCCTTCCAGGTGAGGGGCAGGGCGGCCGAGTCGGCTCCATCCGGAACCAACATCGCATAGGCGGTCTCGAAGTCGCCATCCTGCCTCGGCTCGGGGAATCGGGATAGTGGACCGGGATGGAGCAGGGAAAAATCTTTTTCCCTGAGTCTCAGTGCCGAAGCATCCGAAAAAGCAACAGCATATTTGCCTTCCGAAAAGGCGGTGATGAGGCCGATATGAGTTTTGTAAAGGACGAGGGCGCCGCTCTGCATCATGAAATCCTTATAACTGCTCCTGATAAAAATGGCAACCTGTCCTTGATTGTTTTCGCTCGCCTTGCTAAACTGCATCCGGTTTCGATATAATAAAATATAGGCCATAAAGCATTGAGAAGGAGAAATTCGATGACGGCACTGTTAATTGGCATCGTGCTCTTGGCGGTTTCTGTTGGCATGTGTCTCCCCGGTGGATTCAATTGGTGGAACGATGTCCTTGCCTTCCTCAGGGGTTCGCTTCCTGTTATTGCACTACTGGTCGGCATTGTTGCAGTTCTTGTCGGAATAGCAGATATCAGGGACAAGAAAGAGGCCGAGAAAGAAGAGAAAGAGGAAAAGGAAGAGGCTTCCGCCGAGAAGAAAAATGATGTGGGAAAAGCCGCCGGATCGGAAAAGACCGAATGACAGACTCATGGTGTAAGGCCATATATACAGGCTGCTTGACACATTTCTGTTTATATGGGATTATGCCATCCGCGTTTTCAGGAATATATCACAGGAAAACACACGAATAAGGTTAAGGTATAAAATCGATGAAGACTGTTTTCGTAACACCCGCCACCGCCAAACGCAATTGGTATGTGATCGATGCCGAAGGGAAGCCGCTCGGTCGCGTGGCCGTAAAGGTCGCTTCCATTTTGCGCGGCAAGAATAAGCCGACCTATACTCCCAGCCAGGAAACGGGCGATTTCGTCATTGTCATCAATGCCGACAAAGTTGCCATCACCGGCCGGAAAAGGCAGAACAAGATGTACTACAGGCATAGCGGCTATCCTGGCGGCCTAAAGGATTCCACATTCGACGAGCTTATCGGACACAATCCTGTCGCTCCAATGGAACTCGCCATCTGGGGCATGCTTCCGAAGGGAGTCTTGGGACGCAAGCTTTACAAGAACGTGAAAGTTTACGCAGGCTCGAATCATCCACATGCGGCCCAAATGCCGGTCGCCATCGACCTATAACAAAGGGGAACGGAATGGTCAGGAATCTTGGAATTGGTACCGGTAGGCGGAAATGCTCTGTTGCGCGCGTGTTTCTTCGCGAAGGGACTGGTAAATTCGTAGTCAACGATATTGAAGCTGCTCAGTACTTCAAGGTAGCAGAGCTCCTTTCCGTGGTTCAGAAGCCACTCGTGGTGACAGCCAGCGAGAACAAGTATGACATTGTCATCACTGTGGTCGGCGGAGGCGTAAACGGACAGGCTGGCGCATGTGCGCATGGCCTTGCAAGGGCACTAAACCAGGTCGATCCAGCCAACCATGCCAGTCTCAGGGCTAATGGTCTGCTTACCAGGGATCCCAGGATGGTCGAACGCAAGAAATATGGCCAGCGCGGTGCACGGAGAAGGTTCCAGTTCTCCAAGCGCTAGGCTTCAAAAGGAATTCTGCTGTGCGGATTAGCTCCGTGCAATTAGAAACCTCCGGCAAGGCGATCAGGATCGCTGCTGGGGGTTTTTCTTTTTCCCTTCCTCTCGAAAAGGCCAATGTCCTGCTTGATGCAATCCCGGATAGGGCGGCAGGGGCATTGCAAGGCAAGGATGGATCCGCGGGACATGTCCTGGCTGCGCTGAGAAAGCTTTGTGATGATGGATTCGAGTTTGATGAGGAAGATGGTTTTTTCGAGGTGCTCAAGGCGACCGATGCAGAATCGAAGGCAGAAGCAAAGGCATTAAGGCTTTGCGCAAGGGCTGAGCAATCAAGCCTTGGGCTGCGCCAGAAACTGATAGCTGCAGGATTCAGTTCCGAATGCGCGTTGATGGTAGTAAAAAAAATGCAGGCAGAAGGGTTTGTCGATGATAGTCGCTATGCGAAGATGTGGGCTGAGAGCCGCACGCGCCGCGGGGCCGCAGGCCCCGCGGCCTTGGCCGCGGCGCTCCGCGCCCGCGGCCAGGGCGAGGACGCGATCCGCGAGGCGCTTTCCTGCGTTGACTTTGACGACGTCCTCGCCCGTGCGGCCAGGAAAGAGGCCAAAGCCATCCGAAAAGCCTCCATACGCGCCACCGGCCGGCGTGCTGAGCCCGATGGCAAGCTTGGACACGCAACCAAGCAAGGCCACGATGCTGGTGCCTCTCCACGGCAAGCCTCTGATAGCGAGGCAAAGCTCAGCTCGCATGAAAAGAGCGAAGTGTACCGAAGGCTCAAAAGGCAGGGCTTTGACAGTGAGAAAATAGAGACCATCCTGGAGGATCTCTGAGATACGAGACCCACATTCAGGATTCGGCTGCCTGTGCAAAAGCGTGCAGCTAAAATCTCTCTTTGTGGATGTTTTAAAAAGTAATACTTGACAGAAGGTATCAATAGATTCAATAATATGTCATTATATTCAATAACAGGGGGATCCTGCATGGATGATGACATCCTGACTATTGAAGAAGTTGCGCGCTATCTTCGCGTTTCGGAAAGGACCGTCTATGATTGGGCCCAGAAAGGCGAAATCCCTTCAGGGAAAATCGGCACAGTCTGGAGATTCAAGAAGAGCGATATTGAGCGGTGGGTCAACGAGAGGCTCTCTTCTAATCGGCCAGCGGGGCTTATTGGTTCCATCCAGATACAGAATATAATCTCTCCCGCCAGGATAATTTTCCTCAATGAGACCAAGAAGCACGACGCGCTTGTCAAATTGTCGGAGAATCTTGCCACGGCGCCGCAGATAAAAAATAAGCAGGAATTGACCTCGGAAATTCTGAGGCGTGAAGACCTCATGAGTACGGCCATCGGCAGGGGGATCGCGATTCCCCATGTCAGACTTTCCTCCATAACCGACCTTGTGGTCTCCGTCGGCATTTCCAAGTGCGATATCGTGGATTTCCAGTCCCTCGACGATATCCCTGTCCGGCTGCTCTTCATGATTGCCGCGGCATATAATCAGCATGCCTACTACCTGCAGACGCTTTCATTCTTTTCCGCACGCCTCAAGGTGGCGGAACTCCGGGATTCGCTTCTCGGCTGTATGAGCGCCCAGGATGCATACGAGCTACTCGTGAAGCAGGACGAGTGAAGAAAGCCCGCGAATCAGCCCCCTAAAACCTTGAAAGGGACATCGCATTGAGCGTTGAAAGAGGGCCGTCCTTCCAATGGAAGAACGGCCCTCTTTTTCTGCCACTCTCGAAAGCGAAGGACCTTGTGCCTACCGGCCCTCCCTTAAGAGCCTTTCACTGCGATGAATCATCTTGCGATTTTGCGGCGTTGCATGCTACGCTCATTGAATCTATTCACAAGAGGACTTAAGCGATTGTTCCTGAAAAGTCTAGAGATTTTCGGATTCAAATCATTTGCCGACCGGACTAAGATCGAGTTCGGCGATGGTATATCCGCCCTGTTAGGCCCCAATGGCTGCGGCAAATCCAATGTCGTCGATGCAATCAAATGGGTTGTCGGCGAACAGTCGGCCAAAAGCCTCAGGGCCGATTCGATGGAAGACATAATCTTCAATGGCACGGAAACGCGCAAGCCGCTTTCGGTAGCTGAAGTCGCCATCACCATATCCAATGAATCGGGGACGCTTCCGCTGGACGTCGCCGAAGTCGAGATAAAGAGAAGACTCTACCGTTCGGGGGAGAATGAATACTATATCAATGGCCACCAGGCGAAACTCAAGGAAGTGAAGGAGCTTTTCTGGGATACGGGCATTGGGAAATCGGCCTATTCCGTCATGGAGCAGGGTAAGATTGACCAGATCCTTTCTTCCAAGCCCGAGGACCGGCGATATCTTTTCGAGGAAGCGGCCGGCATCACCAAGCACAAGGCCCGTGTGAAGGAAGCGCAAAGCAAGCTCGAGCGTACGGAAGAGAACATGCGCCAGA
>JAJFUL010000068.1 GCA_021372425.1 Spirochaetaceae bacterium | reverse complement strand
CGTGGAGGGGGATCGATGGGTGAGGATGATTTCGGGGCGCTGGACGAAGGGCTCCAGAGGATACTCAATCTGGAAGGGCGGCCCCTGTCGGGCTTGTCGGTCGCCCTGGTCCGTGATGGAGAAATCCGTCATGAAGGCTATTGGGGAATGCGCCGCTTCGCCTGTTCCGGCGCGGCAGCGGACTGTCCTGCCATGGACGAACCCGTCGACAGTGAGACGCGCTGGCGTGTCGCCTCCATCTCCAAGCCGATAACTACGCTCGGCGTGCTGCATCTCGTGGAACAGGGGCTGCTCGACCTGGATGCCGATGTTTCGGACTGTCTGGGCTACCCCTTGCGGAATCCGAATTTCCCGGACAGGCCGATCAGCCTCCGGATGCTGCTCAGCCATACTTCGAGCCTCAGGGATGCCGAATACTATTTCCCGCCCCTCAGCCACGAGCTATGGGAGCTGTTCCTTCCAGGGGGGCGCCACTTTGACGGCGGAATCCACTACGCAAAGCCAGTGGCGGGCCGGGACTTGTCCCCGGGCGCATGCTATGCCTACTGCAACCTGGGCTATGCGTTGGCGGGCGAAATGATCGAAAAAGCCTCCGGCCTCCGCTTCGACCTGTATATGCAGGAGACTGTTTTCGGGCCGCTCGGCATAGACGGGGGCTTCAATCCTTTGCTCGTTTCGGACCGACATTTTCTGGATATCTCGCCCATCTACCGCAAACAGAAGGACGAAAGCTTGTCCTGGAATCCGGAAGGCCCCTGGTATCCTCAGGTGGATGACTTCAGGGGCATACGGCCGGTCATCCCCGTGCGTCTGCCGCCCGAGGCAAAAATCCCGGCCGGAGATGCTGAGGACTCCCTTGCGCTGGAAAACTACAGGGTTGGGACCAATGGTTCGCTTTTTTCGCCGCAGGGCGGCATGCGGATTTCGGCGCATGACCTGGCCAGGATACTGATCCTGCTCATCGACAGAGGGGAATGTGCCGGAGGCGATGGCCGCCGGAGGCGCCTCTTCAAGGCGGCCAGCATCGATTCGATGCTTCGGCCTGAATGGATTCGCGACGAAATCCGCCACAACTATGATGATTGCGAAGAAACTAAACCCTGCACCTGGGAATTCGGGCTGGGCCTGTATTGCGGAGAAGGGCCGGATGGCAGGCCAGGGCTGTGGGGACATCATGGGGACGCCTATGGCTTCCTTGGGGGCATGTTCCTGGACCCTGAAAGACGCTCAGGCTATGTCTACCTCATCGGCGGCACGGGCGCCGATCCGGATCTGAACCGCGGGACCAATTCGAGACTCTATGTCTGGGACGAGAAGATTCGCGCGCTGATTGAAGCGGCTTTATAGAAAAGGCGCCGCAAGCCCCTTGGGCTTGAAGGCCTTTAGGCAGGGTCTTGCTCTTATTCCGTCCTGAACCTTCTTCGCACCTTCAGCTGTTCCTGGGGCATTTCGGCAGCTTCTTTAAGACGTTTCACCCGCTTGTAAAGCATTTCCTGCGCCGATATGGGTTTTTCGCCGGGTTTGGGCGTTACAGGCTCCCACTTCCCGTCAGGGCACATCCTGTAGGCGTGTTCGGTAGCGTTGAAATAGGTCTGGAGAATATTCTTGCAGATTTTGAGAAGCTTTTCATCCAGGACGGGGAACATTAATTCCACACGCCTCTCGAGATTCCTGGGCAGCCAGTCGGCGCTGGAGAGGTACATTTCCTCCATGCCGCCATTTCGCAGGTAAAGCATGCGCGAGTGTTCCAGATAACGGCCGAGCACACTTCTCACCTCGATAGTCTCCGAGATCCCCGGCACGCCCGGCAAAAGCGTGCATACGCCGCGGACATTGAGCAAAATCCGCACGCCTGCGCGCGAGGCATTGTAGAGCGCCTCGATGATGCCGGGATCGGCAAGGGCGTTCATTTTCGCCATGATGAGGCCCGGCGATTCGGAACTGGAACGCTGGACTTCACGTTCGATGAGCATGATCAGGCGCTTTTTCAGGTCGAAGGGTGCCACAGCCAGCAGATTGAACGATTGGATCGTCGAATAGCCTGTCAGCATGTTGAAGAAAAGCGAAGCCTCGTTGCAGAGGTCTTCGTTCGCCGTCAGGATTGAAAGGTCCGAGTACAGCCTTGCGGTCTTTTCATTGTAGTTGCCCGTGGACAAGTGCAGGTATTTCCGGATCGAACCATTCTTCGTCCTTCTGATCACCAGGGCCGCCTTGGCATGGACCTTGAGGCGCGCAACGCCATAGGTGACGATGGCGCCGGCCTGCTCCAGCGTGGAAGCCCAGCCAATGTTGCGCTCTTCGTCAAAGCGGGCTTTCAGCTCGACGATGACAGCCACCTGCTTTCTGTTGCGCGCCGCCCGTATGAGCGCCCTGACGATCGGGGAGTCGCCCGAGGTCCGGTAGAGCGTCATCTTTATGGCCAGTACCGAAGGGTCGTCGGCCGCCTGGTCGATGAAATCCCTGATCTGGTCAAAGGATTCATAGGGAACATGAATAAGCTTGTCGCCCCGGTCGATTTCGTCCCAGATGCTCGATGCGTTGAATTCCGAAAGGCTGATGGGGGACCAGGGCTTGTTCACCAGGTGCGCCTTCTGGAGCGCGGGCTTCTGCAGCTGCTCCTCATTCATGATGAATTCATAGAAGCTCCCAAGGTTGATTGGACCATTCAGGTTGTAAGTGTCAATGTCGCCAAGGCCCAGGCCCTTCTGCAAGACATGGAGGATCGATGGCTCATTGCCGGAGGCGAGCAGACAGATAGGCGTGGAATTCTGCCGACCGGCCAGCACTTCTTCCATGGCCATCAGGAAGTCGCCGGGAGTCTCTTCATCGACCCCGGAATCTGCATCGCGGATGACCTTGAATGCGAGCGAGCCCAGTACTTTGTGCCCAGGGAACAGTGAGGGAGCGAAACTCATGATTATGTCATCCAGAAGCGCATAACGCTGCGAGGATGGTTGTCCGGCTGCGGGCTTTGGTAGCGCAACGAACCTGTTTGCGCTGCGCGGGACCTGCGCTACCGCCCAGTTTTTTGCGCCGGATTCAGTTTCAAGTTCAAAGCCGCAATGAATCTGGAGATTCCCCACTGAGGGGAAGGCATCCGATTCGATTCGCAGCGGCGTTATGAGGGGGAAGACTTTATCCATGAAATAGCCATTGAGATAATGCTTCTCCGATGCGTTCCATTTGGGTGGCGCAACGATTTCGATTCCCTCTTTTGCGAGGGCCGGCAGCAGCTCGGCCGTGAAACACCGGTACTGCTGATCCATGATTTGCCTGACCCTGTCCGAAATGTCCGAAAGAAGGATCTCCGGATCGATGCCTGTCGCATCGAAGGAGTGTTCCTTCTGGCGGATGGCCGTTTTCAGGGAAGCGACGCGGATCATGAAGAATTCATCGAAATTCGATGAGACTATGCTGAGAAAATTCAGCCTCTCCATGAGAGGCGTGGAATGGTTGAGCGCCTCCGAGAGCACGCGGGCATTGAATTCGATCCAGGACAATTCGCGGTTGGAAACAGGATAGCTGCTCATGGGAAATCCTTATACAAGTACCGGAATGAGGCCAAAGACGTCTTCGAACATGTCGCCTTTGTCTGCCAGCGAGAGCCTCTCCAGCGAGTAATCGAGGTTCTGTGCGGACCTGATGATGAACTTGTCCTCGCTTCGCTCGAAGTCCACGCCGGAGACGCGGCCTGTGTGGTTCCGGTCCAGTGCGTCGGCCACGCGCAGGATGGCCGAAAGCTTCATGACGATAATCCTGTTCTCGCGGGCAAGCGAGATGTAGCTCACGTGGGTGGGCGATGGCGGGTTGCGACGATGGTAGCGCACAACGTTCGATACGATGTTTACATCCTCACGGTTCAGACCGAAAATCTCCGAGTTGGACACGATGTATTCTCCGTGGCGGTGATGCCCCGAAGCGCGGATAAAAGTGCCAATATCATGAAGGATGGCGGATACTTCGAGAAGCAGGCGCTCATGGGGACCGAGCCCGTGGTCCTTGGCCAGGTAATCGAAAATCGCGAGGCTTAAGGAGCTCACATTGCGGGCATGTTGTTCGTCATAGCGATAGCGCTTCCCCAGGGAATGCGCCGAAGCGAGCACCTGTCGCTTGAGCTCGGCTTCGATTGCCGGATCGAGTCCACGTGCTTCTGCAAGGAGCAGGCCTTCGCGGATGGAGACGTTGGGAATTATCACCTTCTCCGCCCCTGTCCGCTCCAGGAACAGCGATTCGATGATCAGTCCAGACGAAAGCCCTCCGGCCTCCTCCCATGGAAGGTGGTACTTGGCTATGCACTCCTCGGGTGACAGCTTGCTGATAGACTCGGCGAAGTGGATGTACTGTTCCCTGTCGAGCATGGAATAGGAGCCCGGACGGCCCTTCGCGAGGCTTGCGGCGGCCAATCTCGCGTCAGAGCCGATGACGATGAATGTTTTGATGGACGCGAGCGGCAGATCTTCTCCCATGAGGTCGCAGGTAGTCTTGATGTTGCTTTCGAGGTAGTCGTGCAGGTAACTCCGCGAACTGCCCGCTTCCCGGATTTGCTCATCGAGGCGCAAGGTGCCGATATGGAGGCTGTGGGTCGAGGCCATCTTGCCGCGCTTCAGGAGCATGATTTCGGTTGTGCCGCCCCCGACCTCGAGGATCATGGCATTGGACCGCGAAAGCAGGGAAGGCTCGTCCTGCAGGGCCTGCTGGACGGCGAGGTACATGAGGTGATTTTCCTCGATCTCCTCGATCACTCTGATCCTGAAGCCAGTCTGGAGCGCGACCTTGTCGACGAAGGTATCGCGGTTGCTCGCCTCGCGGAGCGCGCTGGTTCCAATGACCTTGGCTCCTTCTGCTTTTATGCCGTAGCCGTTGAGCAATTCCTTGAAGGAGATCAGCACGGCTATCACTTCCCGGATGGCCTCCCTGCCGATGCTCCCTTGTGTGAATACATCGCGGCCAATCCTGCTGGGCTTCCCTGCCTTGTCGAGCACCCGGATCGATCCCGATTCATCGATTGAAGCGACGAGCAGTCTTATACCAGTGGAGCCGACTTCGATCGCGGCGACAGGATTCGTGGCATGAACTGAGCGTACATCATCGGCATTCATTGACTGCTCCCCAAAAGATAATCTGAACATGATAACACAAAATGGAGATTCCTGCACGGTATTCCTGCTTCGAAAGCCGGGAGCCCCGAACAGGAAGCCCTTATCAAGAATTCTCAGGCGGTGTAGACTTTGAAGCGTAAAAAGCGAAGGTTGGATGTTTCATGGATGATACTATGCGCGCATACAGGCCTCTGGGGAAATCAAGGCTTCTTGCCCTTGGCTCCATCATTTTGCTCTTGCTCCTCCTGGTATCCTGCACGTCCAGGATAGGCTGGGGAGTCGTGTTGTGGAGCATCAAGGGCACGGACGCCAAGGCCGGAACAATTGTGCCTGTATATGTAAAATCAAATATAACAAAGACTTACATTGTCGGACTGAATGAAGACCGGAATACCAAGATAGAAATTCCCCTCTGGCAGATCGAGATGTTCGGCACCAAGCGCGCAGCCAACAAGCGGATAAAGGAGATGGGCGAATGGACTTCTATCTACATGATTGCCATGCGCGATGGCCTGCCGGTTCGCCAGAAACCTGCCAACAACGAGAAGCGCGTTTACAGGCTCCATGAATTCGAGATGGTGAAAGTGCTCGGGAAGGCTGAGGGCGAACCGGTGTACACGGGCGGGACAGTTCTGCAAGGCGATTGGTATCAGGTCCTGACGATGGATGGGACAAAAGGCTATGTTTTCAGCAATACGATGCGGATTTTCGACGAAAGTACCGGGCAGGCGCCCAGCCTGCCGACAGAAAGCACGAATCAGGAGACGATTGCCTCAATACTGACAAGTACCTGGCGCCCCTCCTGGTATTCGACAATGCTTGAAAACGACAGCGTTGATCTTGACTATTTCTCTATGCAATATGGACTTTTTGGCGATATGTCGAAGAAGCAGGTTCGGATCGAGCTTCCCGGTTTTTCCCAAGATTTCCAATACGCCTCAATAACGCAGGAACAAGGCTGGCTCGTGTTCAGCCCGACAAATCTGAGGATCAGACGGGATGGGCAGGATTCGATCGTGGCCTGCTGGGATCCCTCCAACATGCCCGCTCAAGGGCAATTGGTTGATTGGCATGAAGGGGGTACCTCTATCCGTTTCATAATCCTGGACCAGGATCTCCGCCCTGCCATTCAGGCCGAGGAAAACAGGCGCCAGAATGCCCTGCGATCATTCTTCACTGCAATGGGTACAACGGGAACGATACGTCTGGACTCGGAGACGGCTGGCAGCATCGTGCTCTGGCCAAGCGGCCTCTATTCCTGGGATACTGTCGATGATATGCCTGCGGGGTTCGCTCCTTCGGGTTCCGATGCCGGAGCGCAGCAGAAAGGCAAGGCTGTTTTCGGCCTGCGGCTCTCCGACGGACTTTCTGGCGAATGGCAGGGCGGATTTTCGCTTTATCCGGACACCACTGGCGAGCGGAATGACTATGTCTACAAGACAGGGGCTGGAAGTTTCACGATCGCCAAATCTGCGTCCAAGGCTGGGGAAGGGATAGTCTCGGCGCTCGATACCCGGCTGGGATCAATTGAATTCAAGCCTGAACAAAACCACTGACCAGGAATGATGAGGTATCCATGCCCTATATTCAACTGAACAACATCAGTCTGGCCTTTGGAGCCCGCGATCTTATAAAGTCAGCGACGCTGACCCTCGCGGATGGCTCGCGCTCAGCGCTGGCCGGCCCCAATGGTGCCGGCAAATCCACCTGGATGAAGATAGCTGCAGGGTTGCTCAGCGCCGATTCGGGCGGAATCGCCATCACGAAAGGTGCCCGGATAAGCTATCTGCCACAGACCACTGTGCTGACTGTCTCGAGGTCTGTGCTGGAAGAGGCCGAAGCCGCCTTTTCACCTATTGAAAGCATGCTTCTCCGGCAGGAGGAGATAGGCCGCCATCTCGAGGATGAACAACCCGACCAGAAAACTACGCAGCGTTTGCTGGAGGAATTCGA
>JAJFUL010000061.1 GCA_021372425.1 Spirochaetaceae bacterium | reverse complement strand
GAAAATGCGCCGCCTCAGCCTTTCTCCCCAGACCACGGCAATTGCCAGCAGGAATCGGGGGATAATAAGCCAGCCGACGGCAATGCCAAGAGCGGAATAGAGAATCGAATCCTCCATCAGGGAGTGGCATATCGCCGCATGATGGTTGAAAAGATCGCCGTCTTCCTTCTTCAACTTACCGGATTCATATTCGCTTTTGATGATGCCAGCACCATAAGCATAGCCTACGATATTGATGACAACCCAGAGAAAACTGACATTGGGGGGCAGGCCCAGTACTTTCATGAATGGGGCAAGGAACTTTGACAGGTATCTCATGACGCCAAATTCCTCAAAGAAGCTCTGGACAAGCATGATCGCCACGACATAAAGAATGACGGTCCCGACCAGTTTGAGCGTGGAAAGTCCCCAGGTGCCGAGCATGGGCCAGAAGCCGACCTGCCCGGCCGGCACGCCCCGCGCATACACAACTGCAGCCATGCTCTGCGGGAGGATAAGGTTAAGCAGAAATGCAGCGACAAGGGCCATGGTCAGGCGCAAAAAAACCATCTTGATCGCGGAAGAGCCTGCCGACTTCATCACTGTCGTCTCGACAAGAAGGTTGTGGCAGATCAGGCACATGACTGCAAGGATTGTGGCGTCGCGAAGGGATAAGGCCACTGTTCCCATCACCGCGATGGCAGAATAATTGTTCAGGAGAGCGCCCGAGATGAATACGAGCGCGGCCTGGCCAGGCAGACCGATGAGACGCATCAAGGGCGACAGGTAGCCCGATATGATCTGGAGAACACCGCTCCAGCCAAGGACTGCGACCACAAGGCTTGTCGGCACCATTATTTTCAGCAGAAACCAGATGGTTGAACCCGCTTTGCGAAGCCCTCCCAGAAATGCGTCGCGAATCCTGCCGATCGTCTTTTTCTGCGTTGTATTCACCTGCACCTTCCTTTTTCGCCTTCAGATAACAGCTTTCACCTTCAGACAACAGCAGCGCCATGGATTTGCCCGATGGTCGCAATGCGTTCCGCGAAGCCCTTGTCTGCCAGAAGATGGGCAATCGAGGGCTTCATCCTGTAAGTCCAGTTAAAATCATCACAGGTGGCCGGAATATTGATCCGTTCATCCTGCGGGGATTCTTCCCGGTAGGCAGCGTCAGCGGCCAGCAAGTCCTGGATTGGGTAGACCACGATGCGTGAATTCACTCTGGCAAATGACTTCAGGATGAAGAGCGCCGAGTCCGGATCCAGGTCTTCGGGTGCCTTTCGCTGCAAGGCGCCAAAACCGCTCTTTCCCGGCGCAGCATCCCTGTCGATAGCAGGATCGGATTCAAGCAGCATGGCCCAAAGCTTATCTCTGTCCTGTTCTTCGCTCCACCATTGACGCATAGTGGCCGAATCGTGCACCGAGCTGCAGGCGACCGATTCCCCGGGATACGCTCCCAAGGGCACGAAGGGGGCGCCCGGCTGCTCATAATGCCGGGTCCAGCGCAACACACGCAGGCCGGGAATATGCAGATCGGTCAAAACTTCCGGAATGCCAGGCGAGAGAAAACCGAGGTCTTCCGCGCAAGGCTGCATGGAAACGCTGCCGGTGATAGCCGACAGGATAGCCCGCCCATTTTGCAGCCAAAGGCTATTGGAAGCCTGCCTCCTTTGATCCACGAGGGCGCCGAGTGCGCCTTTTTCAATGTCTGAAAGCGAAGCCCAGGCCTGCGTGCTCCAGCAATCGGAGGTCGGCACGAATTTGCCGGGAGAAATCTCGAGCAGCGTGCGATTCCTCCACCACAGGGTCAGGGAGTCGATGAGGCCTGTGGCCGCCGCTTGTGTGATGGCCGCTTCGGAAGCGTCCATGCCGCCAGCCGGCGGCATGCTGCCTGCGACAATCGCGTCGAAGTCCGCGCTTCCCCTCACCGCAGGAGAGAAAAGGTAGAGAGGCTCGCTGCCGATCTGGCTGAACAAGGCGGCCTTTAGGCCGGCGCGGAAATGGGCGGGGATGGCCGCCAGCATGGAGTCCACGGCCCATTCGGGCACATGAGGCCGGGAAAGCCAGCGGACCCGCTCCTTGTCAAAACCAAGGTTGTGCAGGTCCTCCATAGTGATGGCGCAGTCTGGTTCGAAATGGCCGAGGAAGCCATCGCCCTCATATCTGCCGATCGCCCAAATCCGGAAGAATCCCAGGACATGGTCGATGCGGTACGATGTATAGAAAGCATCAGCGGCGGCCAGGCGCTTTTTCCAGAAGTCCCAGCCGGATCGCCGGATAACATCCCATCGATAGAGCGGAAAACCCCAATTCTGGCCAGCCGGGGCCCCGGCGTCCGGCGGCGATCCGGCGACGGAATCGAAGTCGAATATCGCGCGGTCATACCAGGCATCGACAGAGTCGCGGTTCATCAGTATGGGGATGTCGCCCATGATGTCGATTCCGAGGGAAAGCGCCTGGCCGCATGCCTTGGCGAATTGCTGCTGCGCGCGCATCTGTAGCCAGGCCCAGAAGCACAAATTGCTCCCCAAAAGAGCATCCGACCAGAGGGCATCGATTTCCCCGTCGTTTACAGTCCCGTATTCGGGCCACTCCCACCAGGGAAGCCCTCCTGAGCGTTTTTTCAGCTCCATGAAACAGGCATAAGGACGCACCCATACATTTTCACGGCTCCATGCTTCGAGTTCGGCGTGGATAGCGTTGCTGCCGGAAGCCTCTTTCCAGACATCAGACAGGATCCGCATTTTGCCGTCCAGAACCTTGTTGTAAGGAACCCGCCGGGTCCTGGAGAATTCCTTTCCCAAGGAGGCAGATGCCTCCAGAATCGCGGACCTGGCTTTGACCTCCGTGGGGGGGACCGAAGAGGCGAGCTCCGGCAGATCCTCGATCCGGAGATAGATGGGATTGAGCGCGATTGAGCTGAGCGCGCTGTAAGGTGAGGCTTGCCAGCCCGAATCATTTACCGGCAGGAGCTGGATCAGATTCATGTTCCAGACCTGTGCAAGGCCTGCCAGCGCGGCAATGTCAGGAAACTCGCCACAAGCCCTTTCGCCAGTCCGGATCGACAGAAGGGGCAGTACGAGGCCTGTTGATCTCTCTCTATCGTGGATAAACCGCATTAATATCTCCTGTTATGCTGGCACCAAAAGGTTGCCCTGCTCAACATGCGAGCGCCTTGCTCAGGCGACCACCCTGTTCAGGCGAGCCTTCACCGGTCTTCAGGATTCGCGCCTGGGTGGCTTTTCGTTGCCCCACAGCGCCCGAATAGCCGCTTTCAGGGAATCCACGGCTTTCCAATCGCCATTCTGACTTTCGCACGGCCCCAAAATTCGTGAAAATCCAAGCGCCTGTGCAGCGTGGGCTCTTTTCGACATCTGTCTCACAGGTCTGATTTCGCCAGCCAGCGAGAGCTCCCCGGCCAGCGCCGCTCCAGGCGGGAGGGACTGCCCCGTTCGCGCCGAATAAAGGGCGGCCGCCAGGGCGAGGTCGATTCCGGGCTCCGATATCCTGACCCCTCCTGCCACATTTACATAAATATCCTGGTCGGCGAATCTCAAGCCGGTCTGCTTTTCCATGACAGCGGCTATCCG
>JAJFUL010000057.1 GCA_021372425.1 Spirochaetaceae bacterium | reverse complement strand
ACCGCCGAGAGAAGACTTCCACTTGGTCAGTTTTTATTGGTAATAATTGCCTGGTGATTATTGTGGAGGGGCCACACCCGTTCCCATTCCGAACACGGAAGTTAAGCCCTCCAACGCCGATGGTACTGCCTTTACCGGTGGAAGAGTAGGTCGTCGCCAGGCTTTTTTTTGCCCACTCATATCCCCAACTTCTACCCCGTGAAATTCCGCTACCCCATTCTTGTAAAATATCGCATTAGGATGATAGACTGCCAAGAATGACGCCGCTATTTTGTTCATATTTCAAAAGAAAAGAGATGGATTCCGTGCTTAACTGCCTCATGACCGATTCCATAGGGCCAGGCGACCTTACCGAAAAATTCGTGAAGACCGCCAGGGAAAAAATCGGATTCGAAGCAGGCATGGCATTCCGAAGCCCTTACAGCGCAATGGTAGCTGCCTTGCAGCAACTGGGACTAGCTGAGGGATCGAAAATTGGTTTGAGTCCGCTTGCCCCTTTATACCATCTTCTGGCGATACGAAATTCAGGATATATTCCTTGTTTCATTGATTATTCGCTGGAAACCTGTCTGCCGATTTTCGAAAGCCTTGCAAGTCAGGGCTGTTCGGCATTTCTTTGTTTTGAGCCTTTCGGTATGCTTGCCGACAAGGCTCAGTTGGCAGATTGCTCGATACCTGTGATCGAAGACATTACACAGGCTTTAGGTGCGCGCAAGGGCGAACAGATGGCGGGGGATTGCGGCGAATTCGTAGTCTATGGAACCGAAAATACATCAATTGTCAACACTGGCGGAGGTGCTCTGCTTTTCACGCGAAACAGAAAAAATGCGCCGATAGTGCGGGCCATTGCAGACAAAACGCCGGCAGAGCTGATACTCAGCGATTACAATGCAGCCCTGGGGCTGGCGCAATTCAAGGAAATGGAACAAGCGCAGCTGCGAAGGGAGGAATTGGAGACTCGATTCCAGCTTTCGTTGGCCAGGACGCGGCACAAAACCTTCAAGCAGGAGGCGGAAGGGAAAAGCGGGCTCTATGCTTTTCCCATCATTCTTGAATCAGGAATGAACGAAGTACTCGTCCATGCTAGGAAGAACGGGATAGAATGTTCGGCGGCCTTTGATACGGGCATTATTTCGCATGAAAGTTTTCCTGATGACGAATGTCCGCAGGCGCATGCGATGGCCAGAAGGACCGTACTGTTCCCTCTTCACCAGCGCATAAGCGCACAGGAAGCCTCAATTATTGAAAAAGTGATAGCAACGCTTCCGTAATGCCTTCCATGAGGAGAACGTATGCCAAAGTCGACTGGAAATATCCTTATTGTCAGCAACCTTCTCAAGGACGATGCATCGGGGGTGAGCAGACTCGTCAAGAAGCAGCTGGAGCGTGATGGCTTCAAGGCCGAAATCTTCAGTTTTGAAGGCAACCCGGAAGGCATACCTGATTTTACTGGCTATGATCTTATAGTGAGCCTCGGAGGAGATGGAACGCTGCTCTATGTAGCCAGGAAAGCCGCACCGAAAGGCTTGCCAATACTCCCTGTAAACCTGGGCACCCTTGGTTTCATTGCAGCGAATACAAGGGAATCATGGCACAGCTCGTTCATTACATGGGCGAATGACCGGATTCAACTTTCAAAACGCATGATGCTGAGGATTTCGGTCATCAGGGAAGGAAACGAGATAGGTTCATTTTCGGCCCTCAATGATGGCGTCGTCTCGTCTGAAGGGATTGCCAAGATGATCCAGCTCGGCCTGCGGGTTAATGAAGACAAATTTGGATACTACCGGGCCGATGGACTTATAATAGCCACGCCGACAGGATCGACGGCCTATAACCTGGCGGCTGGCGGGCCTGCTCTGCATCCTGAAATGCAGGCTATGGTCATCAACCCGATATGTGCCTTCACCCTGGCTTCGCGGCCGCTGGTACTGCCGGCTCAGGCGGCCGTGGAAGTGCAGGTGGAAGAGACAAGACGCTCTGGGGCAATGTTGACGGTGGATGGCCAGGAAAAGCTCAGCCTCCTGCAGGGAGATGTCGTGAGATTCCGAAAAGCCGATTATGATGCGGAAATAGTTGTGCCAAAGCAGAACATGTTCTATGGCGCCCTGAAGACAAAACTTGGCTGGGCAGGGGACGAACATGCTTGAGCGCCTTGTTGTAAAGGATTTTGCGCTCATTGAATCGGTTGAGTTTGAACTTCCCCGGGGACTGGTGCTTTTTTCTGGAGAGACAGGGGCAGGAAAATCTCTCATTGTCGAGGCAATAGGCTTCCTTTTTGGCTCAAGGGCGGACTCCTCAGTGATCCGGGAAGGAGCGGAGGAATGTTCGGTTTCGGGAACACTATCGATGGATGATTGCCAGGCAGCCCGTGATTGGCTGGAATCCCATGATATATCGATTGATGATGACGGCCTTGTCATTTTGCGGCGCGGATTCAGGACCAACGGCCGTTCTTTCTGCTATATTCAGAACCAGGCGGTAAGCAGAGCAGATCTTTCGGAATTCACTTCACTGTTTGCGGACATCCATGGCCAGCATGAGCACCAGCAACTCATGAACCCGGAACTTCATGGAACCCTGCTCGACAGTTTCGCTGGGCTTGAACCTGAAAGAGCAGCATATGAAGCCGTCTACCGCAGTTGGCTCGCATCTATTCAGCGTTATCGATTGGCGATGCATGACGCGGATACGAGGGCCAAGGAGCGGGACTTTCTGAAATTTGTCGTGAACGAGATAGATTCTGCGAAAATCGCCCCAGAAGAAGAGGATGTGCTGCTTCGTGAGGAGAGGATTCTTTCCGAGCATGAAAAGCTCTTTGCAGCCATAAATGGAGCTGTAGCTACGCTTTCGGGCGGTGAGGGTGATGGTGCGGTATCTGCCCTGAGAAAGGCTTGCTCGGAGCTGGAAACTGCCAGAAATATCGATCCGGCAATCGAGGACTTCTCGAAGCGGTTGTCCTCGGCCTTTTTCGAGGTGGATGATATTGCCGAAAGCATCGGGGTTTATAAGGAGAACATGCGATTCGATCCTGACCGTCTCTCCGCTGTCGAGAGCCGGCTGTCCGAACTTCGGAAACTGAAGAAAAAATATGGGCCATCGCTTTCTGATGTGCTGACGAGGGCCGAGAAAGACAAACAGAGCCTTGCGGCCCTTTCTGATTGGGAGGACAACAGGGAATCGATGGAAAAGGCGATAAGGGAGCTGCAGGTTGATGCGCTGGCGAAGGCTGAAGCGCTTTCGACGCGCCGCAAGGCAGCTGCGCAGGACTTTTCCAAACAGGTGAATGCGATCCTGGCAAACCTAGGCATGGAGGCGGCCGAGCTCAGGGTTTCGATAGTTCGAAGCCAATCTGCCGAGGGAAAGCTGATCCTGAAAGCCAGTGGAATGGATGACGTCGAATTCATGATCGCTCCCAACTTAGGGGAGTCGCCGCGTCCCCTTGTGAAGATTGCGTCGGGCGGCGAGCTGTCGAGAGTTGCCTTGGCGATAAAGACCATACTTTCATCCAAAGATGAAATTCCGCTGTTGATATTTGACGAAATCGATACAGGCATAGGTGGCGAGGTTGCAGTGGCTGTCGGATCATACCTGAAAAATATTTCAAAGGGGAGGCAAGTGCTCTGCGTCACCCATCTGGCATCGATAGCGGCTTATGCCTACTCCCAGTTCAAGGTTGAAAAGAGCGTCGAAAACAACCGGACTGTCACAAGCATAAAAAAACTTGAAGGCAAGCAGCGCGAAGAAGAAATAGCCCGCATGCTTGCAGGAGACAAATATGACAGGACCTCGCTTGCTCACGCAGCGGAACTTTTGAGGCGCTTTTCACCCTCATCTGGACAGTTCATGTAAGGCATCAAAAGGAAAGAGTTCTGCGATCGTTGTTGCCTTCCGGTTGTCCTTCCTGTTGCCAAACTGGATAGGGGCATCGGCCGCAAAGAACTCGGAAAGAACCTGTCGGCATGCGCCGCAAGGACTTACAGGATAATCTGCATCAGGTGTTGCAATTGCTATGGCAAGGAAATTCCGCTTGCCTGAGCTTACGGCTCCGAAAATTGCACTTCGCTCGGCACAGTTGGTCAGACCGTAGGATCGATTCTCTACATTCACTCCCGTAACCACAGAACCATCCCCGCAGAGAATCGCCGCTCCGACACGAAAATGGGAGTAGGGCGAGTATGAAAATTCAGCAGCTTTCATGGCTGTATCAAAGAGATTATCTTCAATCTCGGTAGTCAGCTGTATCATTTTTTGACGTTATCCTTGATTGGTACTATAATCCATTTGTTTTTCCGAGTATAGTCAGAAATGAGGATCACAGTGTCTGCCATGAAAACCAAGAGAAAAAAAAGCCGCCTGCAGGCTGGAGCACTGATCATCATTACAGCGACAGTCTATATAATCCTCTCGACGAGACCAAGCGCTGCGCCTTCGGAACTTGAGCCGCTTGCTGAAATTTCCTTTCCCGCAGTTTCTGCTGAAACCGCTGCCGACATGCAGGGAAGCGGCAATGCACGAGGAAATACAGGCAATCCAATTCTTCATTACTATATAAATCCGGAAAGCTACGGCTACTATACTGATACGGGGACCTTTCCCTATATGATGGACAGGCAGGAAAGTATCGCCAATGGAGGCTTTGCCCTTGATGATGGTCGCCTGCTCCAGGCCGATTCAATGAACCATTGCATTTGGTTTTCCAATATCAAGGATAAGCGGTCGGTCCGAATCCCCGTCGAAGGAATTCCCTCTATTATCGGGAGTCGCATGTTCATTCTCAGGAATGACCAAATGGCCGCGGGAGAGATAGATTCGAACGGCAAGCTCCTCTGGTCCCGCGAATTTGGCAGCATCCTGACCGCCTCCTCAGTCGCCGGCAAGGTGAGTCTCTGGGGATTTCTCGATGGTTCTGTCGAGATCCTCGATGAGAAGGGAGCCTTGGCTCTCAGGCTTGAGTCGAACAGTTTTGATGTACATTCAGAATACCGTGGCGTCTATGGAGCGGCAATCGCGGTGGATGGGGATTCGCTGGCATTGCTATATGGCCTTGGTCCACAGTATATGCTTGTCTATGAGAAGAAAAACGGGAGCTACCATTTGGTTCATTCGCGGAAACTAGAGGAAGAGAAGCGCTATTCACAGCCTTTGCTTTATTCCTTGGACGGAGAATCACTTCTGGCCGCCAGCGGAGACGGTCTTGTTTACTATGACAGGAAGAAGAAAAAAAGTTCGCTGGTTGCTGTCCGGCGGGCGCTTTTCGCGTCCGCAGATTCCAGATGCAAGCTTGTGTGTGTCGGAGATGGGCAGTTTGGCGGAATCGTCTCCGCTGGCGGCGAATCCTTCATGTTGATGATAAGAAACGGCCTGTGCACGACAATGATGCCGGCCGCCGATGCCAGTGATATCGTGTATAGGGATGGGGAACTTGTATTGACGATGAAAGGCGGCATAAATCGGTTCGAAGTCGTGGGAAGGGTTTTGAATCAATGAGAGCAAGTAGCATGATAGTAGTGCTTTCCCTGGTTGGCGCCTTGGCCTGGGCAGAGGCTTCGCCATGGGAATCCATGATGGGATCAATGCGCCAGGAGTTTGGCCAACCGGCCGGACAGGGGCTACGGAGTAATGATGCGCAACAGGCAGGCCGCAGTGGCAATGTTTCTGCCAAGATTGCCTCGCCTTCCTTCCATCTGCCTTTTGATGATCCCGCGGAATTGCGGAAAGAAGAAAAGGATGCTTTCGCCGTATCGCCCATAGGCCGCTATCTCAGCCCATCAACGCAGTATGGCATTCGCTCAGAGGAAATCCCAGTGTTGCAGGCCGGCAGGATTGTTCTCATCCAGCCTAGGGGAGTCTATCCAGGGGCCGCAGTTTTGTCTTCTCAGGGCAGCATGGCGGCCGTGCTTCATGAAAGCGGCTATGTAAGTGTCTACTCAAGCTCCGAGCAGATGCTCTTCGACATGGACAA
>JAJFUL010000048.1 GCA_021372425.1 Spirochaetaceae bacterium | reverse complement strand
CCAGCTATGTTCCGTTCCGAAGTCCGGATCTCCCTGATCTTCAGCAGCGGGAGATTCTGGACATTCCTCGTGAATTCCTCTTCGGTGAAGACGCCAATCCACGCCCTGTAATCATTTTCCAGTCCTGCTTTTGCAGTACTGAGCTGTGAAAGCCGGGATTCAATTCCGTGGATTTCTATCTGCAGCTGCTGCTTCTTGAGCTGAAGCGTAGGAAGATAGCGCTCATACATCTTGAGCGCATCCTTCTGCTTTTTCAGCTCAGTCTTGGTCAGTCGTATCTTGGCCATCGCCAGCCTTCTTCAGCCTGTTCATTCAGCGGTCGAGGAAGCCTTTGCAGGTTCCTTTGGCCAGAACTTCTGGATAAGATCGCTCCGCAGCCCGGTTTCCCTAGGCTCGAAACAACGTGCCAATATCTCCCAGCCTTTGTCCAGGGCTTTTTCGAGAGGAATGTTGACTGAAAGGTCCATCATTTCCTTCTCGAAAAGCTCGCCGTATTCCAGCAGTTTCTTGTCCCAAGCCGTCATCTGGAAGCCCATCGACTTCTTCTCGACCGTATCTCGATAGGCTGCAAAAAGCTTGATCATGCCGTCCATCAGCGCACGATGGTCTTCCCTTGTCTTGCCATTGACCTGCTGTTTGAGCCTCGACAGCGAGCCGAACGGCTCTATCCTGCCCTTGCTGAGGTAGAGCTGTCCTTCAGTGATGTACCCGGTATTGTCAGGCACAGGGTGCGTCACATCATCGCCGGGCATCGTCGTCACAGCAAGTATGGTGATCGAACCTGCATCGGAAAAATCAACCGCCTTCTCGTAGCGCGCTGCAAGCTGGGAATACAGGTCGCCCGGGTAACCACGGTTGGAAGGAACCTGCTCCTGCGTGATTGAAACCTCTTTCAGCGAGTCGGCGAAATTCGTCATGTCGGTGAGGAGGACAAGCACGTTCTTGCCCTTCAGTGCAAAACGCTCGGCGACTGCAAGTGCCATGTCCGGCACCATGATGCATTCAACGACAGGGTCTGCGGCCGTATGGACGAACATTATTGTCTTGCCGAGGGAGCCACCCGCTTCGAGCGTGTCTCGAAAATAAAGATAATCGTCGTACTTGAGCCCCATTCCGCCAAGGATTATGACATCTACCTCAGCCTGCATGGCAATGCGCGCCAGCAGCTCGTTGTAAGGCTCGCCAGACACCGAAAATATTGGCAGCTTCTGGCTCTTCACCAGCGTGTTGAACAGATCGATCATCGGAATGCCTGTGCGGATCATCTCACGCGGGATGATACGGTTGTACGGATTGACGGAGGGACCGGCAATCGGAATGAGGCTGTCGGTAAGACTCGGGCCACTATCGCGCGGATTGGATGCGCCATCGAAGATGCGCCCCAGGAGGTCATCGGAAAAACTGATCTGCATCGGGTGGCCAAGGAAGCGGACTTCGTCGCCTGTGGAAATGCCTCGTCCGCCTGCAAATACCTGAAGATAGACGAGGTCCTTGTCGAGACGAATGGTTTCGGCGAGTGAACTGCCGTAACGCGTGCTGACTTCGGCGAGCTCGCCATTCTCAATATTCTCGGCCCTCACCGTTATAAGATTTCCCGTAATCGATTCTATCCGTGAGTAGATTTTGTTCATTGCTTACTCCAATGCCGCCAGCACTTTCCGGCCTTTCCCATCGATAGTTGGATGGCGGGAAGCTATTGCCGCTTCAATTGACTCCAGCGATTTTATATAGAGTTCCGAGCCTTCCGTCGCTCCATTCAGATCAAGGAAGGATTGGCGCAGCTGGTAGAACCAGCCCCTGGCATCTTCCTTGTCCTTAATCTCGAGTTCTGAAGCGCAAATCCGCAGGACAAGCCCGAACATTTTCTTCTGGCGTTCGGGAGATACCGCGGAATCGATCGGATCATATGAATTCTGCTGAAGGTAAACGGCATCGATGAATTCGCCTTTCAGGTAGACAATGTAATCCTCGAGGCTCGTGCCTTCCTCCCCGACGACCTTCATCATGGAGCCGACTTCAGCGCTGCGCTCGAGGAAGGAATGGGCATACACGACGGTAGCAGCGGGCATTATCCCCTTGTATTTCGACCAGGAATCGAGTGGATGGATGGAAGGATACTTGCGGGCGTCCGACCTTTCCTTGGAAAGCCCGTGGAATGCTCCAACCACCTTCAAGGTAGCCTGAGTGACCGGCTCCTCGAAGTTGCCGCCAGCGGGTGAAACAGTGCCGCCGATAGTGACGGAGCCCTTGCTGCCGTCGTAGAGGCGGACGACGCCCGCCCTCTCGTAAAAGGCCGCAATTACGGATTCCAGATAAGCGGGGAACGCTTCTTCGCCGGGAATTTCCTCGAGTCGTCCCGACATTTCGCGCATGGCCTGGGCCCAGCGGCTCGTGGAATCGGCGAGCAGCAGCACATCGAGGCCCATCTGGCGGTAATATTCCGCGAGGGTCACTGCCGTGTAGACGGAAGCATCGCGGGCTGCTACCGGCATGCTCGATGTGTTGCAGATGATGATTGTCCGCTCCATGAGCGATCTGCCAGTGCGGGGATCAGTGATCTCGGGGAATTCCTTGAGGGTTTCCACTACTTCGCCGGCACGTTCACCACATGCAGCTATGATTACGATATCGACGTCTGCATTGCGGCTTGTCACCTGCTGGAGCACTGTCTTTCCGGCACCGAATGGCCCAGGAATGCAATAAGTTCCGCCCTTGTCCACGGGGAAAAAGGTGTCGATTATCCTCGTTTTCGTGACCATGGGTTCTGTTGGCTTGAGCCTTTCGGCATAGCAATCGATGGCTCTTTTCACAGGCCAGGAGAAGCTCATGGTAAGGCTCCGGCGGTTGCCGCGCTCATCCTCTACAACTGCAATTGTGTCTTCGATCATGTATTCACCTTCCGGCACGATCTGAACCAATTTCCCTTTGCCTGCAAAATCGAAGGGCACCATAATCTTGTGGCTGAAATTGTTTTCCGGAACTGTCCCGAGGACCTGGGCTCCCGTGACAATGTCACCTGCTTTTGCCTGTGGGCTGAAAGCCCATTTTCGGCTCCTTAAGAGGGCCTTGATATAATTGCCAGGTTCGAGAAAATAGCCAATCTTGGTGGCGATTTCCGGCAAGGGATTCTGAAGACCATCATAGATCTGGCCAAGGAGGCCCGGCCCCAGTTCGACGGAAAGCATCTCTCCTGTGAATGAAACCTCATCGCCGATCTTGATGCCTTTGGTTATCTCGTATACCTGC
>JAJFUL010000021.1 GCA_021372425.1 Spirochaetaceae bacterium | reverse complement strand
CGCTTTGCGCTGCCGCGTTTTTCATTGACCGATTTCTAACCAAATTCTCATTGCGCTGAATAAAAACCCGGGGTACACTGATGTGCTGCTGAGGCATTCGGTATCCATATGGGCATGCGCCCATCACTATCTAGAGGAGGCAGTTCGGTGAAAAAGCTTACCTTGGTTCTCTGTGCATTATTGCTGGCTTCCAGCGCATTTGCGCAAACGACCGTCGAGTTCTGGCACGCCATGACAGGAAAAAATGGCGACATGGTCAATTCGATCTGCGAAAAATTCAATGCAAGCCAGAAAGATTACAAAGTAGTACCTGTTTACAAGGGCTCCTACTCCGATACGATGAACGCAGGCATTGCAGCGTTCCGCGCCGGGCAGGCTCCAGCCATCATCCAGGTCTATGAAGTCGGTACGGCAACCATGATGGCCGCGAAAGGCGCCGTGAAGCCGGTCTACCAGCTCATGGCAGAGAACAACGAAAAGTTCGACCCGAAGGTCTACATCCCGACCATCACCTCGTACTATTCCACTTCCGACGGCAAGATGCTGTCCATGCCCTTCAACAGCTCCACTGCAGTCATGTATTACAATAAGGATGCATTCCGCAAGGCGGGACTCGATCCCGAAAAGCCGCCGGTAACATGGCCCGAATTCTTCGAGATTGCAAAGAAACTGAAGGCCTCCGGCATGGAAGGCGGATTCTCCACCAACTGGATCTCCTGGATCCAGCTCGAAACCTTCTCCGCCTGGCACAATCTCCCCTTCGGAACCAAAAACAACGGCTTCGATGGATTGGATACCAAGCTCGTCTACAACAACCCGACTGTCATCCGCCACCTCGAAAATATCTACAACCTGAGCAAGGACAAGGTATTCATTTATGGCGGGCGCGAGAACAAGGCGAACCCGCTGTTCACTTCCGGCCAGGTTGGCATGCATTTCGAGTCGATCGGCGGTTATGGCAACATGAAGGCCAACTGCAAGTTCGATTTCGGCGTAGCCCGCATTCCCTATTATCCTGATGTAGCCGGCGCTCCGCAGAACTCGATCATCGGCGGTGCAAGCCTTTGGGTGTTCAACGGAAAATCCAAGGCCGAGTACAAGGCCGTCGCCGATTTCTTCAGCTTCATTTCACAGCCTGAAATCCAGGCATATTGGCACCAGAACACTGGCTATCTGCCCATCACCAATGCCGCATACCAGCTGACCAAGTCCCAGGGCTACTACAAGGACAACCCCGGCCTTGAAGTCGCAATCAACCAGCTGCTCAACAAGGCGCCTACCGGCAATTCCATGGGTGTCCGCTTCGGCAACTTCAATGTGATCCGCGAAATCGAGGATCAGGTTTGGGAAGACATTCTCGCAGGGAAGATTTCGGTCAAGGATGGTGTCAACAAGATGGTCAACGATGGCAACGCCAAATTGAGGGAATTCGAGCGCCTGAATGAATAGGCCATGATGGCGAGAGCCAAGCGCCATGCATGGCTCTCGCCATTTGTCAAATCAATAATGACTTAAGTCGAGGCCGCCGGGGAGGCGGCCATTTTACAGGCTGCATGGTGCGGCCATCAGACTTCCACACAGAGATGGATATGGCGAAACAATACGAGTTCAAGGCGAAAGCCCTTCCCTATTTGCTGGTCCTGCCCCAGATGGTGATTGTATTCCTGTTTTTCTTCTGGCCGGCGGCACAGGCTGTCTGGCAATCTTTCTTCCTGCAGGACCCTTTCGGCGGCAAGATGATCTTCGTCGGGCTGGAAAACTATACCAAGCTTTTCACCGACCCTACGAGTGGCTATTGGCAGTCCTTTGCCGTTTCGGTGGCTTTCGCCCTCTGCATCACGGTCATCTCGATGGTGTCGGGGCTTTTTCTCGCGGTGCAGGCAAACAAGAAGATCCGTTTCGCCAGCTTCTACAAGACCATGCTGATCTGGCCCTATGCCGTCTCGACGCTCGTCGCAGGCGTAATCTGGCTTTTCATGTTCAACCCGAATGTCGGCGTCCTTGCGTGGATGCTGAAACACGTCTTCCATGTGGATTGGAATTATCTCTTGAACTTTAACCAGGCCTTCCTGCTGATCACCCTCGCCGCATCCTGGAAGCAGATATCCTACAACTTCGTCTTCTTCCTTTCAGGCCTGCAGGCCGTCCCAGAAACGTTGATCGAAGCCGCGGCCATCGATGGGGCGGGGCCTGCCAGAAGGTTCCAGAAGATCATATTTCCGCTCCTTTCTCCGACTACCTTCTACCTCCTCGTCATGAATCTCGTGTATGGATTCTTCGAGACTTTCCCCATAGTTCACCAGATGACGGCGGGCGGCCCGGGAAAATCGACGGCAATTCTCGTCTACAAGGTCTGGCGCGATGGCGTGGTCAACCTGGACCTTGGCAGTTCGGCTGCCCAGTCTGTCGTTCTGATGCTGATGGTCATCGCGCTCACAATCGTCCAGTTCCGCTTCATTGAGCGGAAGGTTACCTACTAAAGGAGCAGGGCAATGGTCGAACATTCGAAATTCAAGAAGCTTCTGCCCCACCTCTTCCTGTGGCTGGGCATCATCATCATGCTTTTCCCCATTTATTTCATCTTTGTGGCATCTTCGCATACAAGCGCCGAAATACTCGCAGCCCCAATGCCCATGAAGATCGGTCCCCACCTGATCGAGAATTACCGGAGGGCTCTGACAGAAGGTACTTCGAACATGGGCACCCCCGTCTTGAGCATGATCAAGAATTCGCTGATTATGGCGCTGGGCATCTCTATCGGCAAGATACTCGTCTCACTGCTGGCTGCTTTCGCCATTGTTTTCTTCGATTTCCCTCTGAAGAAATTCTGTTTCTGGAGCATTTTCATCACGCTGATGCTGCCTGTCGAAGTACGTATCATGCCCACCTACAAGGTTATCGCCGACCTGCACATGCTGAACAGCTACGCAGGCCTCATCCTGCCGATGATCGTATCGGCCACGGCCGTATTCCTGTTCCGACAGTATTTCATGTCGATCCCGCGTGAGATTCCCGAGGCGAGCCAGATCGACGGTGCGACGCCGATGCAATTCTTCAGGAACATTCTGATCCCGATGTCGAGAACCCCGATCGCAGCCATGTTTGTCATCCAATTCATCTATGGATGGAATCAGTACCTTTGGCCGCTGCTTATCACAACGAAACCAGAATTTTACACTTTGCTCATCGGCATCAATCGCATGCTTTCGGGGGCGGACGTCCAGATCGAGTGGAACATCGTCATGGCAACCACGCTGCTCGCCATGCTGCCGCCTGTTGTCATCATATTGCTGATGCAGAAGCAATTCGTCGCCGGCATGACGGAAACCGAGAAATAGCAGATCGGCTAGTGCACCCTCGACAAATCGACTATGCCCTATCCTTCGGCTGGTCGGATCCTGATGAAGGCGCGACCCGGCCAAGCCTGAGCAAGGCCTCGGTGCCTGGTTTTCCGTCCCGGCGTTTCCCTATGGACGTGGTCCACCCATGCAAGTCGGCGACTGCCTTCACGATAGTCAGGCCAAAGCCGTGGCCCGAATCCGAGCGAGAATGCGAACCTCGATAGAAGGCATCAAAGACATATGGCTCATCGCTTTCCGGAATGCCTGGTCCATCATCGGTCACGGAAAAGGCGTAGGCATTGTCAATCCGCAACAGGCGAAGTCCTATATGTCCTTCCTTGCTGGAATACTTGAGCGAGTTCGTCACCAGATTCTCTATTGCACGCTCGACAAGCGCCTTGTTCATCGGCATGGAAACGATGGGAAAATCCGGCACTTCGGCATAATCCTCGCCAAACCCCCAGCATAGACTACGCCCCAGCAGCTGGGAATCGCTCTGAAATCGCGTGCCAAGGCTGCGAAGAAGCTCGGCCGGATCAACGTTTTCGACGGAGACCGTGCCATCACCGCCAATCTTCATGAAATCGATGAGATCGCCGGTCAGATCCTCCAATTGCTTGGCCTTGTCCTGGATTATCGCAACGTACTTGTCCGTTGTCTCTTTGTCGCCCGCCACGTTGTCCTGGAGTGCATCGGCATAGCCCTGGATGAGGGCGATCGGCGTTTTGAGGTCATGGCTAATGCCCATCAGCATCTTGGACCTGCGCGCGAGCATATCTTTCAGGGTCAGGCGCATCAGGTTGATCGATTTCGCCAGATGCTGCAACTCGTAATTTCCAGGCCCCCTCACCTCATGGTCCAAATCGCCCGTAGCCACAATGGCAGCATCTTCCTCGAGCATATTAATCGATTTGCTTATCGAACGAAGAATTAGCACCGAGAAGATTGTGACGACGACAAAAATCAGCAACGCAAAGGTGCCGATGAAGAGGATGTTCCGGTTCCTGATATCCTGCCTGGACCAGAAAGGCCGCACGTCGAATACGACGAAGGGGCTGTCTGACTGGCTTGCGTCCAGCGACATTATTTTAAGTTCTGGCGTAGGCTCGCCACGAGGAGACCGTGGCTGCGGGGCCAAATCGTCAAGCTTTATCTGGCTGCCCTCTGCAATATGCATGAAGGTCGAGGCCAGGACTTTGCCGTCATGGGAAAGCAGGGCAACCTCCCCCAAAGGCATGCCAACGGACTCTGCAGTAGCCTTTATGGTTTTGGTCGTCATCGCCTCACCACTGCGCCAGCGTTCGGACAGCGCAGTGGTGAAATCTCTCGTCGGCGCGCGCGGATCGCGCGGTTCCCGCTGAATGCCAAAAAAAAACACGATGAAAAGGACGGAAAGAATAGTAACGCCGGCAGTCAGGAGGCTGAACTGCGTCCTCAGTTTCATGTCTTCTGCTCCTCGGAAATCATCTCGGGATTGAACCTGTAACCCAGGCCATATTGCGTCTGGATGTAGCGCGGCGAGGATGAATCAGTCTCTATCTTTCTCCTGAGCCGCTGGATATAGACGCCGACAGCGCTCACATCGCCGTAGCTCTGCCCCCAGACCTTGTCATAAAGTTCCTCTGGAGTATAGCACTTGCCTTTGGCCTCGAGCAGCGCCCCGAGGATGCCGAATTCACGAGGAGACAAGTTGACCGGTACGCCATCTTTTGTCAGATACAGGGCTTCGGAATCAAACTCATATGGTCCAAAATACCAGACACGCGCTTCCTTCACTGAGTCCGGCGCTTGCGACCGCCTTATATAGGCGCGGACACGGGCGGCCAGTACCCGGGGCGGACATGGTTTTGTCACGAAATCATCCGCACCGACACCGAGCCCCTGGATCACGTCTTCATCCGCCTCGCGAGCCGTCAGGATCATCACCGGCGTCGATACGCTCTTTCTCAGTTTTTCAAGGAATTCGAAGCCGTCCATGCCCGGCAGGTTGATGTCCAGGATGATCAGGTTCCATCCGCTCTCGAGGGCAAGGGGAAGGCCTTCCTCAGCCGAGGCCGCAATCTTGCATTCAAGGCCCTCGCGGTTGAGGTACAATGCATACAGCTCCGCCAGTTCACGAGTGTCTTCGACAATCAGTATCTTCCCTCTCATAGACACCTCTCTTACTTTTCAAGTTTCAGAATATCCCAATAGAGACTGAACTCATAACTCGACTTCTTGAAGGAATAATCATCATTCAAGTAGATTGGAGCGCCGAAGGTGACCGTAGTCACATTCATTATAGTGGCGGAAAGCGCTGGGGTCACCTTGTTGCCCTTGGGGGCGTACTCGGAACCAGCTTCGCCAAGTGCCGTCAGAGCCGAAAGCTCCAGATCGAGCTTACTGCCGCCAGAGCCGATCGTAAGGCTAAAATCGGGTTTCAGGCGTTTCGAGCCGTCCGAAAAATTGAAGAGAGCGTAGCAGGACAGATCGGTGTTGACTATGCCACTCCCTTCCCCAAAGCGATCCGAGACAGAGGCGCTCCCGGCCAGATAGAACATGCCGGGGCTCTGGAGGTCGATCGAATCCATCGAGCTGGTTACTGTTTTTGAAGTCGCTCCATAGCGTTCCTCGTATACAGCTTTCTTGGCGGCCTCGGCGAACAATACTGTCGAATCGCTGTAGCCCATCCCGTTGTAGTAGCCCTGGACTTGCAGGTCAACTCCGAGCCCATCTGAGTTTTCCCAGGAATACTTTGTGCCGATGGTCGACTGGAAAATCGGGGTATTCTCGACCCTATAAGTCTCATAGCTGCCTGTCCCGGTTTTGCGCACATAAATCCTGTCAGAACCATAGGCGAGCACATTTTCGCCATAGATATCGAAATCGCCTATGGCACCGGAGAACATGAACATCAGCCGCGGTTTCACTTCCATGTCGGATCTGGCAAAGCCCGCGATGCTAAGCTCGAAACCGCCAACGACTATATCCGTACGTTCGGCTGCCGAAACACCCGACAGATTGCCGTCGCTGTCGGTTGTAGGCGGAACGACATAGAGCGTAGCGTGGTTCAGCTTGCCGAAGGGCATGTCGGTCTTGAAGGCGAAAGGTCCCTCCCTGTCTGCCGTCGGATCGTCGGGATCGACGGCTGCAAGGCTCAGGACGTCGGCGGGTTTGTACCAATAACCGACGCCCCAGCTCACCTTCTGTTTGCCGAGCCGGAAGAACACTTTCCGGTTGATCGCCGTATCGAGGAACAGCTCATCAAGGGAGAACCCATCCGAAGTTTCGTATATGCTGCCCGAATCGGAAGTATTGTAGGTGTAAGACGCAGATGCATAAAATCGTGTGAACTCCGATGTACGGATATCCGCATATCCTGTCACGTCAAGATCTTGGGCGGCAATAGACAGACCAGAGTCAGTGGATGGCATGAAAGTGCCGGACATGGTCAGGTTGAAGTCCATATCCTTCTGAGGTGTGAACGTAAAGGACAAGTCGCTCAGATTGACGGCGCCGAACAGGCCCAGTGTCGAAGAATCCGAGACGGATCCACCAAGCCCTGCGCTCACGTCGCCTTCGAGCAGGAAGACAGGATACGTCTTGGTATCCTCCACGAGCTGGACGCCCTGAGCGGCCGTCGCTGCATCGATCACGGTGACAAGCTGATTTTGTTCACCAAACATCGAACTTTCATCCAGAGGCGTGCTTACATCCAGGGTCCCAGACGTATTCTGAGCGAAAGCCTGGGTTGCAGGCTGAATGAAAAGGACAAGCACAACAGCCACAAAAGCCGCATATTTTCTGTTTTTTATCATGACGGCCTCCCCTACTGGCTCATGCGCTCAAGGTAATTCTTCGTGAAGACATCATCAGGCACAGCCTTCGTCGAAATGTTGGTATAAGTCATCTGGGTGCGCTTTTCCGGAATGAGGCCATCCTGGAATATTTGTACGGTTGGCACATAGGAGGTGCCGATCTGCGCATAGTTCGTGTAGTAAGACGTACGCAGAAGTTTCTTGGAAAGACTGTATTCCTCGACCTTGAGCACGACGGTGTGTTCCTTGTCGATCCACATCTTGATGTAAGGGAAAGGTACTTCGTCGTTGTTAGCCTTCAGCTCTGCAACCCATACATTATACTTGCCCAACTTTCCATCGGCGACTGAGGTGACAGAATAATCCCAAGCCCTCTGGCTGCGCCTAAAATCCGAGTTTCGAGCCGTGCTGTTCTCGTATTGATCCTTGAGGGTGGTATGCGTAAACTTGCGGCTGGTCGGGTCGTAGCGCCACATATTGTTGTCGACGCGGAGCATACCCTGCCCCTTCTTCGATTCCGGCTCGAGCGTGAGCATGAGGAAGGCATCGTCCTTGTCCCGGCGATAGATCGTTTCCTTTCTCGTCATGGTGCCGCGCTCGGGGCTGACGCTGACCATCGTGATGGTGGCAGTCATGTCGCTGTTGTAGAAGCTCGAGCGCAGGTCCGTCTGCCGCACCAGAGAGAGAAAATCCTTGGCCGTATAAGTCTTGACGTCGGTCGATACCGGCTTTGTGAGCTCTTCGTCAGACATGCCGGGAGGAGGCATGCCACCTCCCGGAGGGGGTCCGCCATCCTGCGCCTTGGCGCAAAACAAGGCGAGCAAAAGCAAGATGAGAAGGCTCGTGCCCTTCTTCAGTTGTACCATTTTTGTTTTCATATAACGCTCCTTCACAAAAATCATTTCATTCCACCTCATTACACGATCATACTGTCTTGCCAATCGCTTCCACGGGTTGCAGGCGGGCAGCCTTGCGGGCCGAACTGCTGACGGCAAGCATTGAAGCGACAACAACGATCAGACACACCAGCAGGTAAGTGAGCGGACTAGGAGAGAATATCAGCCTGCCGCGGGACAGCGCGGAGCCGAGGCTTCCCTGGGGGTTGAACGGGATCAAATGGATGAGGAGGCCGGCGGGCAGGCTGGCGAGGATGCCCGCAAGGCTGCCCCCGAGCGCTATCATCGCCGCTTCATAGATGAATATCTTGAAGACATCCTTCTGCCTGAAACCAATGCAGCGCAACATTCCTATTTCCTTCGTGCGTTCCATCAGCACCATCCGATAGGTATTGGCGATCCCTGCCGAGGTCAGCAGCAACATAATCACGAAAATCGTGGCACCTATCCAGCGCACCGATCCCAGGACTGTGCCCATCTGGCCGGAAAGCTCGGTCACGGTGGATATGCGGTAAAGCGAGGCCCCTGGCTTGAGACCTGTGGTAGCAGTCGCCGAAGCGCCATCCTGCCCCGACTTTCCCGTCACACTTCCACTCACCAGATACCCAGCTTTCTCAAGGCTGGCTCCAAGCTGCTTGGCCGTGGCATCCGCTTTGGATGCATCGGGGAGGAAAATGACCAAAGACTGATACTCGCCTTCCTTCATATTCAGGTCGGAGAGCAGATCGGCCAGGGGGACCAGCACCGTCGTCATTCCGCCCGCTGCCGTATCGTCGTAGACAGCCCCAACCTTGTAATCGACGACATTCTGCTGGCCTGTCACTGTCGAGAGTCTGACAACGAGCGAATCGCCAATCCCAAGGCCAAAACGCCGGGCCGATTGAGCCCCCAGGATCATCGTCCGGTCTGCTTTTGC